>JAOUNC010000304.1 GCA_029881175.1 Nitrospirota bacterium
AAGTATTGGCCGCTTTGACCTGCGTGGACTATGTGACCATCTTTAATGAACCTGATCCCTTAGTGCTCATTCAAGCCCTCAAGCCCAACATCCTGGTCAAGGGAGGTGATTGGTCCACTGACCGGATTGTGGGAAAAGAGTTTGTGGAAGCCCAAGGCGGATTGGTGCGAAGCATTCCTCTGATACCGGATATTTCTACCACAAAGATTGTTGAAAAGATTCTCGCCCAGTATTCCTTGAAGTCACCTCTCTAGAAGGTCCATCCCGAACCGTTTCGTTGTACAATACCCTTATGAAGCTTCCGTCGGTCATTCAGACTTTCAAAAAGCAGTTGCGTAGTGCGGTGCCGGTTATCCCTGAAAAGGAACCGCCCCCATGTGTATTGAGCACGCAACCGGCATGTTTGGCGCTCGCCATGACCCTGCTCGCCCAAACTGAGCCACAGGGTTCACATTCCGAAGGTCACACTCTCCTCATTGTGACTCCGACCGAAGAAGAAGCCGAGCAATTGCATGAGGACTTAAAATTTTGCGCCGACTTCCTTGGACTGGGACATGCCAACCTGGCACTGTTTCCCCCTTGGGCCACTATTCCCTATAACCCGGCGTTGCCCGCTCATTCGGTCATCTGTCAGCGCGTGCGAGCCTTGCATGTGTTAGGTCAGGGCGAGAGCACCGTCCTGATAAGTTCACTGCCAGCCGTATTGCATAAATTGCTGCCCCCTTCGATCTTTGCCGAAGCCTGCTTCGCGCTCACAGTCGGGGAGACGGTGGAGCGAGACGTACTGCTTCGAGCGTTTGTTCGATTAGGGTATATACGAGGCTCATTGGCCGAAATCCCTGGGGAGTTCAGCGTACGCGGAGGCATTGTGGATGTGTTTTCCACCGCCCATGATAACCCCATACGGATTGAATTTCTGGGTGATACGGTGGAATCCATTCGCACATTTGATCCATCCACCCAAGAATCGTTGGTGCGGCTCAAGGAATCCTGGATTCTTCCCACCCGGGAATTCATTCCTCCGGTCACCCAACAAGAAGTGGCTGAGCCCTCTCCTATCACTCCAAGCATGGAATGGGACCTGCCCCATTATTATTCCCAACTTGTCACACTCTGTGATTATGTGCGGAATCCGTTGACGGTTTGGCTGTCTCGTCCAGTTGATTTGAATGCCGCAGCCGCCGACTTTTGGAACACCCTCCTGGATACTTGGGCACACCTGGATGCCGATCATGGGCATGCCGAACCTGATCAGTTGTATGAAACATGGGAGACGCTTAAACTTTTTACCAGTATGTGCCCCACCATCTTGTGGGATAGTCTGGCGCCCAATCCAGCAACGGTACCTCATGTGCCAATACTGTTAGATGCCCAATCACCAGCCAGCGTAGGGTTGGGCGTACGAGGACTGCCGTTTAAAGAAACCCTGGCCAAGCTGGATCAATTACGTGCTGAGACCGGCATCTTTTTAGTCGCCCGCAGCGCCGGACAGGTCGAACGGTTGATTGCTCTCTTGCATGACCATGGGTTCCCCGCTAATACATGGCAAAAACCTTTTCCCGAACAACTCGTTGAGGGCCGTCAACCTTTTTATTGCCTGGAAGGAGACTTGTCAGCAGGATTTATTTCCCACCAGGGCCAACTGGCGTTTGTCACCGAAGAAGAACTTTTTGGCAAAGGGATTCGACATCGTCCGCAGGCCAAATCCCCCACTGCCAAATTTTTCTCGACCTTAGACGATCTGAAGGAAGGGGACCTGGTGGTTCATCTTCAACATGGCATCGGGCGATACTTGGGCCTGCGACGCCTGGAAGTGCAAGAATTCACCAGTGACTACTTGTTGTTGCAATTTGGAGGCACCGACACGCTCTATGTCCCGTTGGACCGGCTGAATCACATTCATCGGTATCGCGGTGCCGAGCAACGCTCTCCACGATTGGACCGGCTTGGCGGAACTGCCTGGGGGAAAACCAAAGCCAAGGTCAAAAAAGGCATTGAGGATATGACGGAAGAATTGGTCGCACTCTACGCCAACCGGGAGGTGGCGAGGCGGACCGCCTACCAGGAAGACACCCTGTTGGTGCACGAATTTGAAGCTGGCTTTGAATACGAAGAAACCCCCGATCAACAACGGGCGATCGAAGAGATCGGCCGCGACATGGAATCGCCAAAGCCCATGGATCGGCTCGTCTGTGGAGACGTGGGCTATGGCAAAACGGAAGTGGCGATGCGGGCAGCTTTCAAAGCGATCCAGGCCAATCGTCAAGTCGCCGTCTTAGTACCGACCACGCTCTTGGCCCAACAACATTATGAAAACTTTTCCATTCGGTTTGCGCCCTTTCCCGTGAAAATTGGCATTTTATCTCGATTTCAATCGGCGACGGAAATCAAAGCCACCCTGAAAGATCTAGCGGCCGGACTGATCGACATTGTGATAGGCACACATCGCGTGGTGCAAAAAGATGTGGACTTCAAGCGGTTGGGTCTCGTCATCATCGACGAAGAACAATGGTTCGGAGTACGTCATAAGGAACGCCTGAAGCAACTCCGGACGCAAGTCGATGTGTTGACCCTTTCAGCCACACCAATTCCCCGCACCCTGCAAATGGCCTTTTCCGGTGTACGGGATTTATCAGTGATTGAAACGGCCCCCCCAGGACGCCTTGCCGTGGAAACCCAAGTCCTCCGCTTTGATCCCATGGTGGTGCGGGAAGCCATTCGTCATGAACTGGCGCGTGGAGGACAAGTCTTTTATGTCCACAATCGTGTGGAAACCATGGAGCAGACCGGCGCCTGGCTGCAAGAGCTTCTGCCCGAAGCGCGGGTGCTTATGGCCCATGGGCAAATGAACGAAAAATTGTTGGAACGGGTGATGCTCCAATTCTTCCATCAAGAAGCTGATGTGCTATTGGCGTCGGCCATTATTCAATCGGGGCTAGACATTCCCAATGCGAACACGATTTTGGTGGATCGCGCTGATTTATTTGGGCTTTCACAGCTCTATCAATTACGGGGACGGGTGGGGCGCGGCGGACAACAGGCCTTTGCCTATCTCTTTATCCCCAACGAAGAAACACTTAGCACCGATGCGCAAAAACGCATGATCGCGATTCAGGAGTTCGCCGAACTCGGGTCGGGCTTTCGTATTGCTGCTGCTGACCTGGAAATTCGCGGAGCGGGGAATTTGCTTGGGAAACAACAATCCGGCAATATTGCCGCCGTCGGCTTAGATCTCTACCTCCAGATGGTGGAACAAGCCGTCCAGCAACTCAAAGGCCAGGAAGTACAGGAAGACTGGGAACCCACCCTGCAGATGGATGTTTCTGCTTTTATTCCAGATGATTTTGTGGAAGATGCTTCGCAACGCTTAGGACTCTATAAACGACTGACCGGCAGTGAACGTCTCGGGGATTTGGCGCTGCTCTATGGGGAGACATTAGATCGGTTTGGGACCCTGCCCGATGCCATGGAACGCCTCTTTGAAGTGATGCAAATACGGGTCTTGGCCAAAACCCTTAAATTGGAATATGTTGAGATACGACAAGGCATGGTCAATATTCGATTTCATGAGCAGGCCAAACTGCCTGAGCAAGGACTTCGCCAATTAATTGATGTTTGGCGTGAACGCCTGGAATTTCTCTCTCCTCGAGCCCTTCGTCTAACCTTGGCTCAACAAGACTGGGGCGAGATGTATCCCCAGGTCAATACGTTATTGCAGGGCTTGGTCCAATCCATGGCCCAACAAGAGGAAACCTAATGCCGTCGGCGATTCGTTCCCTGGCCACCTCCGCTTCCCGTATGACCTCACGAGTCACTATTCTTCTTGTTGTCTGGTTGCTGTTCGCTCCACTATTCAGTTTTGGATTAACCGACCGAATCGTGGCAGTCGTGAACAAAGAGGTCATTACCTGGTCAGACCTTCAACATGAAATCCAAGACGAATATAGTCGGCTCAAAGCCAAATATCGTGGGGAAGAATTAGAACGCCGCTATACCCAAAAACAACGCGACGTGCTGAATACCTTAATTGATGAACGCCTGCAACTTCAGGAAGCCAATGCCAAAGGGCTCTCGGTCACCCAAGACGAAATTGATGCCGCTCTCCGACGAACCCCCTTGCCACCGACGCAAACCGAAAAAGAATTTGGCCAGGAACTATTGCTGAAGAAACTCTTCGACTTCGAGGTGCGTCGAAACATTGTCGTCGAAAACGAAGAACTCCGCCGGTTTTATGAG
>JAOUNC010000305.1 GCA_029881175.1 Nitrospirota bacterium
TAACGTCCGGCCGGCGCCACAACGGAAACCCCGCCCTCCATGACGTTCATGATCTTAACTAATTTGAGTTTCAACGATTGCGCCAGAGCTCCAGCTTTGGCTTCGGCTTTTGATGCGGCAAGTTGTAAAACTTGGAGTTTGTGGGGTTGCTCATCTTGTAGGCCCCAGGAAATTCCAGAAAAGCGGTTGGCTCCCACTTTTAATACACTATCCACAACCTTCCCCACTATATCTAAATTGCGGACCTCCACATTGACTTGATGGACCACTCGATATCCAATAATTCGAGGGATACTCTCCTCCAAGGACCCGCCAGAAGATCGCCGTGGAGGGGGCGGATATTCTGGGATGACATTCAAGGACGTCGTTTGAATATATTTTGGGGCGATTTCCAATTGTTGACATTCTTTCAACACCCGAGCCATACGCTCCTGATTGTCTTCTTGGACGTTCGCCAATTTTCCTCCCACCGTTTCCACTGCAAAACTCAGCACCGCTTTATCGGGAGGCACATTGATTTTGCCTTCTGCAGAGACCGTCAGGCGTGGCTGATCCTGCGCATCCTCCCCTCCCCATCCATTACCTGGAAGCGCAAGCACAATCCCCCAAAAAACCCAACTCATCATTGTTGCCGATTTAATAACCTGATACATTGACAAACCCCTCAGATATTTTGAGAATGTCTTCTATTATGACGTCATCCAATTCGACTTCCTCTCACAACACATCTTCCTCAGAGATTCCTGATAGGCTCTGCACATGGTGCCAAACCACGATGATGAAACGTCTTGTCGGGGAAGGTCGTTTTATCCATTACACCTGCCCAAAGTGTATTTTCCAGCATACGTCCAAAGTGCAGACAGCAGCCTCTTCCTAATCTTTCCAATCACTGAGAATTCTACCTCCCCTACCCTCTCCTTACAAAGGAGGGGAATATTTTGACATAAAGCTTTAAAGGTTCTGTTGAATATCTCTCGAACATAGCCTGTATATGCTCTTTAAAAATCCTGGCATCAACAACTGACGGAAATGTTCAAAAAAGCATGCCCTGAGCCTTTCGAAGGGTCCATCCAGTCCCGTCCTGAGCGATGCCGAAGGGAAGGCCGCAGTATTGCTTGCTGCGTCCCGGAGGGCGCAACCCTTGTTGACGAGCGGAGCGTACTCCCAGTACGTGAGCACGACAACATGGCGAGAACGCCGCTGGTGACTTTTTTCAACATTTCCTTAAAATAAATTGGACACGATGCGGGTTCCGCCGACCCACGTCCCGATAATGCTGCCTATCGTGGGGAGGAGAAATGCGAGGAACACGCGTAACAAACGACTCTTCCACCATCGACCCGGAATGGCGATATCTTCCGCCACGGTTTGAAAATCCCTAACAATCGGGGGCTGAAGATAGGCCTGAACAAAGGCCGTCACATAGCCCACTCCAATAACCGGCGTCAGGCTGGTAAATGGCGCAGACACAAAGGCCGTGAGGATGGTCAGCGGATGAGCCATGGCAAGGATGCCTCCTATCCCGCTGGGAATGCCATTGGCCAAAATCCAAAATAAGGCATTTTCTCCCGCCGCGCCTACTCCTTTTTCCCAACCAATCCAGGCAATCGAACCAACAATTAAGAGGGGAATACTCCAGCCAACCATTTTCCATAGGGGAGAAACAGGAGCGATATAATTCAACTCCTCCAGATCAACAGCCACTTGCTGCTCAATGGTCTGGCAAATGCCTGCGACATGTCCAGCCCCTACCACCGCCACGGTCCGCGTTCCAGGAGATTCCACAATTTTTTTCGCCAAGTAGCGATCTCGTTCATCTATCAGGACGACTTTGAGCGTGGGTACTTCTGTGCCCAGCTCTTTCATCATCTCGGAAAGCACATCTTGTTTTTTGAGATTGCGGATTTCGTCTTCGGAGACTTCCGTGGTATCAAAGATGCTAAGCATGAGAGAAGATACCAGCAAACTTTTGCGAAAAAACGGAGTATTCCGCCAAGCCCGGCGCATGGTCACCCGCACATCACGGTCCCCCAAAATCACCGGAACATTATGCTTCTCCGCCATCCGAATGGCCTCAAGCATTTCTGTTCCCGGCAGGACGCCAAGCTTATCGCCCAATCGCTTCTGAAAAGAGGCTAACACCAGATTAACCATCAACGTACTGAGTTGCTGCTGGCGGATAATTGCTTTGAGGTCGAGGGATTCCCACCGGTTTGGATGGGAAATGGCTTCAAATCGCTTGGCATCCAATTCCACACAGACGCCATCAGGATGTTCTTGCTCTATCACCAGTTTGACGATTTCGACAGATTCTTGTGACACATGCGCGGTGCCCACTAAAATCACCGTTTTTTCTCCAACGGTTAAGACCGACACATCGGAGTCATAGTGACCGAGAAGACCTGTCGGGGAATCTGGCATGGAGGAAGGTAAAGGCTTATCTAGATATGACATACGTGCACCTTGACATATTGGCCAATAAACTTGTCAAGCCTTATTCGAGCTTGACGGGCAATCTAAGCAACTCTCTCAGGAAAATCCATTTCCCCCCTTTGACATCCCACATCCAAATGAGTACCAATACCGTAACTCAGGTCGACATGGAGAAGGACACACAACAACCCACCCGACAACCTTCCATGTGGATATGGTTGAGTGCGGATGGCGCGCGTTGGAGAATCAAATACACCTCCAATGGGATTTGGTCGTGCCCCATAGGCACGGGCGGGAAGCGGATAGGTTCCTGGAACCCTGGTCTGCCGGCAAGCCTTGGCTCCTGGCCAGGCCTAAAGAACCAGGGATAGATCTCCCGTGAAGCTGGTCTTTACAGATCAAAGAGGAAATGAACGTTCCCTCCGCCCCATGATTTAATGGTTCCCTCAATGCCTTTTTTATTGTCGGAATAGACCCACACCGCCACATCTTCCAACCCCGTCAGTTGTTTCATCTGCTCCAAGAGCACGAGAATAATTTTTCGTCCTCGCTCTCGATCAGCCGATAACCGATGAAACATTTTTTCTGTGACGTGTAGCTGAAGCAGATGTCCTTTGACCTGAACGGCCGTCACATCTGGATTGTTTCCCATCTGCGTTTTGATCGCCTCAGCCACTTCTTCATTCGTCTTCGCCATATACAGCCTCTATCTTCCTTTATCTCTTGGTAGACTCAATTAATGAACTATAAGGAAAGAGGTTGCGTGGCCTGCTCCAACCACAGGCGCGTGTCCGCATCAACCTTCCCCTCTAAACAGTGCCACACACGAGCATGATAGCTATTGATCCAGTCGCGTTCCTGGTTGGACAAGAGGCCTGCGACAATTAACCTCCGATCAAATGGCACCACCGTCAACGTATTAAATGCGAGAAACGAACGGGTGGAGTCTTGAGATAGCTCCTCGCGTTTTACCACCACCAAATTCTCAAGCCGAATCCCAAAAGCCCCGGTTTTGTAATACCCAGGCTCATTCGACACGATCATGCCGGGTTTGAGCGCAACATCATTGGCAGATTTTGAAATCCGCTGTGGCCCTTCATGGACGCCGAGAAAACTGCCGACCCCATGGCCTGTCCCATGATCGTAATCCAACCCCATGGCCCAGAGTGGAACCCGAGCCAACGCATCAAGCTGACTCCCAGTCGTCCCTTCAGGAAATTTGGTGGTAGCTAGAGCAATATGGCCTTGCAAGACTCGCGTATAGCGATCTCGCTGTTCCTCGGTCGGCTCCCCAATCGCCACCGTCCGTGTGATATCAGTGGTCCCATCAAGATACTGCCCCCCTGAATCCACAAGATATAACGTCCCTAACTCCAAAGGTCGGTCCGTCTCAGGAGTTGAATGATAATGCACGATGGCCCCATTGGATCCTGCGCCAGAAATGGTTGGGAAACTGGCATCTTCCCACAATGTTTGTTGCTGACGACAATCATCTAAATACGCGGAGGCTTGCAGTTCTGTCACGTGCCCACTTGGCGTTTCGCGAGCCAGCCAGGCTAAGAACCGACACACCGCAACCCCATCACGCTCATGGGCCGCATAGGCCCCTTGAATCTCAACATCATTTTTACAGGCCTTCGGCAAGGAGCATGGATCATCTGCATGAATGAGATGTGCACCGTTGACAGTGAGCGTCGAAAAAATCCAGGTGTTGGTTTTCATGGGATCACAGAGGACCCGCTGCTCTTGCTTTCCTAATTGCTGCAATGCCACTTCA
>JAOUNC010000306.1 GCA_029881175.1 Nitrospirota bacterium
ACCCCAAACCCTTGGTCGGGCAATAAGGTGAACGCGTTTCATTTCCTTCGTCCGGAGTGGTTGTGGGGATTCCTGCCTCTGGGAGGCCTTCTTCTCATGTTAGCGAAGCATGGAGCGACGGCGCAGGTGTGGGAGTCGGTGTGTGATGCCCATCTGCTGCCGCATGTGTTGGTGGGGGTCTCGGGCGCAAAATCACGCAAACCGCTTATCCTTCTCGGTCTTGCCTGGGCGCTGGCGCTGGTGGCCTTGGCCGGCCCGGTGTGGTCTCAATTATCGCAGCCCGTGTTTCGTGCGGAGTCGGCCTTAGTCATTCTGTTGGATGTATCGCGTTCAATGGATGCACAAGATGTGACGCCCTCACGCTTGACGCGGGCGAAACACAAACTTCGGGATATCCTCAATAGACGTCAAGAAGGGCAAACGGCTTTGGTCGTTTTTGCGGGGGAGGCCTTTGTCGTGTCACCGCTCACCGATGATGCCCGTACTATCGAGACCTTTGTGCAAACTCTGGACACGACGCTCATGCCGGTGCAAGGCAGTCGTCCAGACTTGGCCCTAAAGCTAGGAAATGAATTATTGGAACAAGCCGGGGTGCCAAGGGGAGATTTATTACTCGTGACGGATGGGGAGGCGGAGCCCGCGACGTTGAACACCATCAAGCAGCTCTCGGCCAAAGGAAGAAGCATTTCTGTCTTGGGTGTGGGCACAGAAGATGGAGCCCCTATTCCTGAACAGGGAGGTTTCGTCAAAGATAATACGGGAGCGATTGTGGTCGCGAAATTACATCCCGCCTCGCTGAAAGCCGCAGCCCGTGCGGGTGGTGGACGTTTTGCGTTGCTGTCTCTGGATGATCAAGATCTCGACGTGGTCCTACCTACAGTCGATGTGGAAGGCATTTCTAGTACCACCGTGCCGACTCAACGCACAACCGATCTGTGGAAAGAAGAAGGTCCGTGGGTCGTGTTGCTGTTGGTGGCGATAGCCCTCCCGGCTTTTCGTCGTGGATGGGTGGGGGTGCTGCTGGCCGTGCTGTTGTTGCCTCAAGTCAGCCAGGCCTTTTCCTTGGAGAATGTGTGGGAACGTCCTGATCAACAAGGGATGCAGGCGTTGGAACAGAAAGACCCGAAGAAAGCCGCCGGGCTGTTTGAACAGCCGGATTGGAAGGGGATCGCGCATTATCGTGCAGGAGACTATGAACAGGCTGAGCAAGCCTTTTCAACAATAGACTCTCCGGATGCCCATTACAATCGGGGCAATGCCCTAGCGAAGTTGGGGAAATATCCAGAAGCGATCGCCTCCTATCAAGCCGCGCTTACGAAACAGGCGGATCATGTGGATGCCCAACATAATTTGGACGTGCTCAAGAAGATGTTAGAGGATCAACAATCGCCGTCTCCTCAAGAACAAGAACCCTCATCATCCGATTCGTCTTCAGATGACAAACAGCAGAAGAGTGACGGAGGTCCATCCGATCAGCAGAGCCAGGAACACCCATCTGAGAAAAATGAGAAAGACGACGGTTCAAGCCAAGCCGCTTCACAACAAGAAGGACAAGAAGAAGAGCATTCATCCGGCTCAACGCAAGACCCTGAAGAGAAGGCCAACCAATCAGAGGCCTCAGAATCCCAGAAGACTTCTCAGGAGAATCCGCCAAAATCAGATGATCCGGATCAATCTGATGTCGCGCAATCCTCTCCGGGTGAGGAGGGGAAAGAGGCTGATCCACAGGCACAGCAGGCCTCGGCGTCTCAGTCTGAGCAGGCACGAGAAGATCAGAAAACCGAGCAGGCGCTTCAGCAATGGCTTCGTCGGATTCCTGATGACCCGGGTGGGTTGTTACGGCAGAAATTCCTTATGGAACATCGGCGGCGTCTAGAGGCGGGAGTGGCAGTGGATGCAACAGGGAGGCCTTGGTGAGCGGCGAGGGAATGACAACTTTTCCGAAAGCGTCATCCCTGCGAGTCATTAGCAGGGATCTCTCTTGAGGTTCAACTTTCTACGCCGTCATTCCCGACATTAGTTATCGGGAATCCATCTTGGATGTTTCTTGAAAACCGTTGGCAGGTGGAACACGTCGTCTCTGAAGTTGACGGCATAGTTGGGCCAACGGAAAGTTTTCTTTTAACCCTCGCCCACTTGGGGGAGAGGGAAGGGTGAGGGGGAGACGTTCAATGGTGTACATGTGTGGGATAGAGCAACAAGAAATTCTGGCTAACAACTTGTCAGAAAGACGAGGGTGGAACGATTTGAAATGGCTATGGTGTGTGAGCAGAGCAAAATGAGGAGAGCGCTGATGGTGGGGGGGGGTAATATTTCCATTGTGATTTTTGTGTTGAGCACACTCGGTTTGTCCTCTTCCGTATGGGCGCAATCGGTGAAGGCGTATGTGGATCGGAATCCGGTGATGGTTGATGAGACCTTTCGGTTGGTGGTTGAAGCAGAGGGGGTTTCATCGAGTGATGCACCAAATTTGAAAAAACTTGAAGAAAATTTTGCGCTGTTGGGGACCAGTCATAGTCAACAGATGAGCATCGTTAATATGAAAACCTCGTCTGTGAAGAGATGGGTGACGTCGTTGGCTCCTAAGCGGACCGGGATGTTCACGATTCCCTCCATTCAGGTCGGGAATTATTCAAGCCTTCCTCTATCTGTCACGGTGAAGGAGCCCAGTCAGGTGAGGGGGGCTGATTCGCAGCGAGATATTTTCCTGGAAGCCGAAGTTGATTCGCATGTTCCGTTTGTTCAAGGCCAAGTGCTGTTCACGCTTCGCTTGGTGTCCGCCGTGCCTCTGCAAGATGGTAAATTGGATGACCCGGAAATTGAATGGGGTATGGTGGAACGGGTGGGGAAGGATTCTTCGTATGAAACCATTCGCGAGGGGCGGCGGTATCAGGTGACGGAGCGCCGCTATATTCTCACACCTCATAAGGCCGGGACGCAGATTATTCCGCCCGTCTTACTATCTGGCTCGGTTCCCGATGAACGATCTCAAGGGTCTTCACTTGATCAGTTTTTTGGTAATCGTCGGCGGAGTCAAAGCGGGGATCCCTTCAAGTCGTTGTTTCAAACGTTACGGCCCATTCATCTTCGCAGCCCGAAAGTTTCACTCACAGTGAAAGATATGCCAGCAGATCTGAATGGCAGAACCTGGCTCCCTGCCAAAGAACTGATCTTGAAGGAAACCTGGTCCAAGGATACAGCAAACCTGGATATGGGCGAACCCCTGACGAGGACCATCGTCATCTATGCCAAGGGATTACGAGGAGAACAATTGCCGGAATTGGCCATGCCCGATCAGGAGACCATCAAAACCTACCCGGATAAAGCTCAAACCAATACGGCTTTTGATGGAACATGGGTCGTTGGAACTCGGGAGGAAAAATATGCCATGGTCCCTACCCGCCCTGGTTCGGTCACGATTCCCGGTATTCACATTCCTTGGTGGAATATCGAAACCGGTCAATGGGAGGACGCGCAACTGCCAGCGAGGACGATTACCGTGCAAGGTACATCGCTTCCTGAATTAACGCCTTCCCTTTCGCAAACAAGCGTTCGGGATTCGGCGGACTCCGGTTCTGCTCATGACCGTTCTCCCGTTCAAGTTGAAAGTGGAAATTTCTTTCAGGAAATTTTGCATCGAGAGGCAAATATCTGGGGTTGGATGGCTGGAGTCTTGTTGGCTATCTGGGTTCTGACCCTGGCAGGTTGGTGGTGGGATCGGCGGCGACGAAGCCATCGACAAACTGACGAAGCGAGAGCGATGGTTGCGCAGGTGACGGAGTCTGAACGGAAAGCGATACAGGCGGTGAAGGCGGCCTGTCTGGAATCATCAGCGGAGAAGACACGAACGGCCTTATTGAAATGGGCTTCTCTGAAGCAACAGGGGAAACCCTGTTTGAGTCTGGGTACGGCTGCGCGAATGTTGGCTGCGCCTGTTCCAAACCAAGCAGATCTGGAAAAAGCCATTTGGAACTTGGATCGAACCTTGTATACTACAACAGAGCCACAAGCCTGGGATGGCCAACGTTTCTGGGAAACCATCCAGCCGGTTATGACCGCGAAACCCCCAAAAATAAAAAATAACAATGAATCATTGCCGGAGCTGTATCTGCATTGAGTGAAACACTCATCTGGGAAAGAGGGTATCAATGACAACCATGGTTGAGATTAAGAATTTACGGAAAACA
>JAOUNC010000307.1 GCA_029881175.1 Nitrospirota bacterium
GTGGTCTTCCGATCGCTGGGGCAAGGCTTCGCGGAGAAGAAACCTGTCTTTGAGGGCTGTCGAGCCATTCATGGGCTTGAACATTTGGATAAACTGATTGATATTGATCAATCGCCCATCGGGCGGACTCCCCGTTCAAACCCGGCCACCTACACGGGCCTTTTCAGTTTTATCCGAGATGTGTTTGCGCAATTGCCGGAATCTCGTGTGCGAGGATACAAGCCGGGTCGTTACAGCTTTAATGTCAAAGGGGGGCGATGCGAAGCCTGTCAGGGCGACGGGTTGATCAAAATTGAAATGCATTTTCTCCCCGACATTTATGTAACCTGTGAGGCTTGTGCTGGCCAGCGGTATAACCGGGAAACCTTAGATGTCATGTACAAGGGGCGAACCATTTCGGACGTGTTAAATATGACGGTCGCCGAGGCACTGGAATTTTTCGTCAATATCCCACCCATTCGCGTGCGTCTACAAACGTTATCAGATGTCGGGTTGCATTATATTAAGCTGGGGCAATCGGCCACGACCTTGTCAGGAGGGGAAGCGCAACGGGTCAAGCTCTCGAAGGAACTTTCTAAGCGCCCGACTGGTCGGACCTTGTACATTTTAGATGAGCCGACAACAGGGTTGCATTTTGTGGATATTCAACGGCTATTAGATGTGCTGGATCGTTTGGTGGAAGCCGGCAATACCATTCTCGTGATCGAGCATAATCTCGATGTGATTCGGAATGCGGATTGGGTGATTGATTTGGGCCCCGAAGGGGGCGATCAAGGCGGATGTGTAGTGGCCGAGGGCACTCCGGAGTCAGTGATGCACGTTCAAGCTTCGCGAACAGGGCAGGCGCTGCTGGAGGAGCAGGATGCCTTCAATGATGCGGTCAAGAAACACTAGGCTTTTTTCTTGTAAATATTCAGACCAATTTTTTCTTCCCGGTCCGGGATAGACACGTTACCCTCTGTGGAAGCAATAATCGTTGTTTTGCCTGATGATGATGGCCCAAAATCTTTTGAGAGATCGACCTTAATCGTCAGCATCGTGCCTTCTACTGTCAATTCCACGTTTTTCATTGGTGTGTTCCCTCACTCGTTGAGATCAATAAATAAATGTGTCAATAGTCTCTGAGAATAGCAGTTTGCTACTTAGAAAATCCGGCTAACACGAAGAGCGCACCTACGCCACAGGCCAAAGGGATCAGAGAGGTCCAGAGGACCCATTCTCCTTGAGACCGGCGTTTGCCTGATGCAAATTGAGGAGCCTGACTTTTGAAAATAAATTCGTACACAAAAATGAATGTCCCAAATATCAGGACCAGCACTCGGCTGGTCCGGGGCCAGGTATAGAGACCGACCAATAGGTAGCTCGTCAGATGGAATCCGCTAAAGGCACAGAGCAGAGGAGAGAGCACGAAATAAAGAAAAAGGGTCGAAAGTTTGTTGGATCCCATGGATCGTGAGAGCGCAAAATCAGAATGATGCATGATTGGCTTTCAGGATGAAACCGACGATACGGTCTTGCCTGAAGGAGAGGCCAGCTGGGGAGCGTCACAGGTTTGGCAGACACGAGGTCGTCGTTTAAGGTAGGAGACTTTCCCACTGGCTAAGCAACTATAATGGACGAACCGTTCGCAGATACTGCATCGAGACCAACCGCCACGTAACATCGTTTGGTTGCGATAGAGCCCATCCCCGCAGACCCCACATGATTCAGGCTCAATCCCGAGGAGCAACGGCTCCCATTCTCCAGCTCGATTTCGAATGCTCATAGGGGGACAGTATACTGACTGTGTGAGGCTGAAAACAATTAGGACCGAAAGTTCTGATCTGCTCTGTAACGGTTCCTGGTAACCATTTGTCCCGGCAACATCAACAATCACTTAGATATTGTCGTGGGATAGAGCCAATAAGGGGTTTCCCGGCTATCCATGAATGTTGCGCATGGACAAAAGTTAAGATAGATTCCCGATAAAAACAGTCGGGAATGACCGGGATGGCGGATAGATTCACAAAAAAATGTTGGGAATGACGACAGAAGAGATTGGGGCGTTAGCGAAGTGATCTGCCGTCTCCGAGACCCATGGAAAGTGGGTTGGACAATTTCCCCTCTTCCCATTTTCCGACGCCTTCCGCCTGACGCTTCACGAGATCTCACCCTGCCAGTTTGACCGTGAAAAATTCTTTTGATAGGGTCCTTTTTGATTTTTCTAGCCATTGATGACCTTTCTGTATTCCCCTGTGGACATTCACCAGTATTTAGACCAACAGCGTCAACGGGTTGACCGGTATCTGGAGCAAAGCCTTCCAGACAGCTTGCGTGATCCCGAAAAACTCTATGAATCCATGCGGTACAGCCTGCTGGGTGGTGGCAAACGGGTGCGGCCCATTTTGACGATCGCGGCAGCCCAAGCCTTAGGGTATGACCACGATGCCATGTTGCCCTTTGCCGCCTCTTTGGAATTTGTTCACACCTATTCGCTGATTCACGATGATCTGCCCGCGATGGATGATGATGATTATCGCCGGGGTCGGCTCACCAACCATAAGGTGTTTGGGGATGGGATGGCGATTCTGGCAGGCGATGCATTGCTCACCATGGCCTTTGAATTGTGCAGCCAAGACGAATCCCGCTCTGGCCTATCTGCCAGTCAACAATTACAAATAGTCAGGGAGCTGGCGTATGGCTCGGGTCATCAAGGTATGGTGGGTGGGCAGGTGATGGATATTCAGGCCGAAAACCAAGAGGTTGAACTGGCGCATCTCCAAAAAATCCATTCCCATAAAACTGGACAACTGATTCGTGCGTCGGTCCGCATAGGCGGCATTATTGGCGGGGCCTCGTCCACGCAAATGGAATCCTTGTCCGGCTATGCTGAATATATTGGATTAGCCTTTCAAATCGCTGACGATGTCCTGAATATGGTAGGCACGCGCGAGGAGTTGGGGAAGGATGCGGGGACGGACGAAAAGCGAGGGAAAAAAACCTATCCTTCATTTTTTGGCATTGATGGGGCCCGGCAATTGGGTGAGGAATGCGTCGAGCGGGCTGTGAAGCGGTTGGAATCTTTTGATCATCAAGCCGATCCGCTTCGACATATGGCTGCTTATATCATGTCGAGAAGAAGTTGATCCTCGCCTGACCTGTTCTTTCATTTCACGTTATTTTGAACCCTTTTTTTCGTCTGACTCCTGGCGTATTAGTCAGTTGAGAGCAAGCCTCTTATTCATATGAAAGTCCTTATAACCGGATCCTCTGGGTTCATTGGAGCGGCGGTGACACGGGCCGTCATCGCCAAAGGCGACGAGGTGAGGGTCTTAGTTCGCCCAAACAGCAATCTGAGGAATCTAGGGGGATTGTCGGTTGAAACGGTTCAAGGTGACTTGCAAGATCCTCACTCCTTAAAAAAGGCAGTTGCTGGCTGCCAGGGGGTCTATCATGTCGCCGCTCATTATGCCCTATGGGCCAAAGATCCCACGACGTTTTATCAGGTGAATGTGGAGGGGACCAAGCAGCTTTTTCGGGCTGCGGAAGAGGCCGGCGTTGATCGCATTGTCTATACCAGTACTATTGGCGCCATTGGGTTGCCTGCCGATGGAGGGTTAGGTCGTGAAGAGTTGTTTCCTTCTGAGGCGCAACTTTCAGGAGATTATAAACGATCAAAATTTTTAGCAGAGCAGGAAGTGCTAAAAATGGCTCAGCAAGGGTTGCCCGTAGTTATTGTGAATCCTACGGCTCCCATAGGGGAAAGGGATATCAAGCCTACACCAACAGGGCAAATTATCGTCGATTTCATGAAAGGCCGGATGTTTGCGTATATTGAAACGGGGATGAACTTGATCGATGTCGAAGATGTCGCGATGGGACATGTACGAGCCATGGAGCGAGGCAGGATTGGTGAGCGGTATATTCTTGGGAATCAAAATCTCATGTTTCGAGAGATTTGTCAGATGTTGAGTCAATTGACTGGTGTTCGCGCTCCCCGTATTCGATTACCTTGGAGGTTGATTCTTCCGCTTGCGTATGTGAATACCTGGATGTCCAATTTCGTGACACATAAGTCCCCCCGAATTCCCTTGGAAGGGGTGCGTATGGCCAAGTACCGGATGCATTATGATTGCACAAAAGCCCTGCAGGAGCTTGATCTTCCGCAGACACCCATAGAAACCGCTCTTAAGAAAGCG
>JAOUNC010000308.1 GCA_029881175.1 Nitrospirota bacterium
ATGACGGTGCGCTCCCGGTGGCTCCTTCCGCGATTAAGCCCAATGGCGATGGGATTCATACCCCTATAGGGAAACAAGCCTATGAGGTTCCGCGCGCGCTGACTACTGAAGAGATTGCCCTGGTGGTCGACGACTACCAAAGAGCCGCCCAACATGCGAAAGAGGCGGGGTTCGATGGTGTGGAGATTCATGGAGCCAACGGGTATTTGATCGATCAGTTTTTGCAATCACGCACCAATGTGCGTACCGACCGGTATGGTGGGAGCATTGAACTTCGCTATCGGTTTTTGGCGGAAATTGTGGCCGCGGTTTGTGCCGTCTGGCCTTCACAGCGCGTCGGAGTGAGACTCTCTCCCAATGGCAATTTCAACGATATGGGATCGCCTGACTTCCGCGAACAATTCACGTATACAGCTGCTCAGTTAGATGCCTGCAATCTGGGCTACCTGCATATCGTGGACGGCCTGGACTTCGGCTTTCATAAACTGGGTCCTCCCATGACCTTGGGTGAATTTCGTTCCGTCTATCATGGCACTGTAATGGGCAATTGCGGGTACGACAAGGCATCGGCGGACAGTGCGATTAGCGACGGTCATGCCGATTTAATCGCATTTGGCCGCCCGTATATCAGTAATCCTGACTTGGTCGAGCGCTTTAAGCTCAACGCTGAACTGAACCCGGCCGCCGATATGCAACATTGGTATTCGCCCATTGGTGCGAAAGGGTATACGGACTATCCCAGACTATCTGGATAAATCGGGTGATCAGGATAGTGTCAAATTCACTGGCTGTTCACAGACGGAGGTGGGGAAGAACTTAACACCAACCGGATAACAAGAAAAACCGGGAAGGTACACATCAACATGATTGTCATGCTGAGCAGCGCGAAGCATCTGGCTGAGGCCGTCAAAGGGTCGAAGGATCTCGTTCGCTGCCTATGAGATTTTTCACGGAGCCTTCTACGACTCAAACCATAGGTTCAGTATAATCAATGCTTCAAACCCTAAGGGCCGGCATGATGAGGCATTCACCATGCACACCTCACTCCCTCAAGATGAATTTCTCTCCTCTACGAGATCAGCTATTGATCGGGGTCTTGATTGGGTGAGTCCTGACTCAGCAGCTTCAGCCGCTGCTGAAGATGCCCCCAATGGGTTCCTGTCCAGTAGAGTTGGCCACAATTTGGACAACCAGTAAAGTGCGTGTGATGTTTGGCGACAAAGAGAGGCACTCGTTGACCAGCTTGAGAAGGTGGGATGTTCTCCAGAATGTGGTTGCAGGCAACACAGCGACACAACGTCTCCTCATCAATCGCAAGCCCGATCTGAAGCTCCGTTCGGAGCTGTCGTAATTGGTCAGCCACGAAGTCGCTGTGAATAAGCGTATAGCGTCCCCGGACGGCTTTTCGTTGGACCAGATATCGATCTCGGGTCAAAAGCCATCGATGTTCATTCAAGACTCGATCGACGATGGCTCCGTCGGTAATGTTCCGCTCATACGCGGTATCATACCCAAGTATGCGAAGCCATCGAGCCAGCTTGCCCAACATGACATCAACAAAAAACGTCTGCCTCGGGATATGAGATTGCGCCATCACCTTACTTCTTTTTCCCCTTCCCGCTCTTCGGGAACGGGAAAAGATGGCGTCAAAGATGGGGTCAGGCATGACTTGTGACTTATTTCTTCAGTTTCGCTCGGACCTGCTTTTCCAAAGAAGGTATCCGCTTCAGTACATAGCTCGCATACAGACGACTGATCATCGAAGGATCACGATTCAGACGACGGCCTATCTCCTTCACGTTCAAATCACTCCACTCCCGTGCTGCATACACGAGGAATGCGCGTGCCGCCGCCGGATTGCGCTGCCGCCCTGCCCCAACTAAATGGTCGGTCGATTGGCCTGTCGATTCTGCTACGGCCTGGAGAAGCCGGGGAAAGCTCACTTTGGCCCCCTTCACCGTCACTTCGTGTGTTGCCTGGGTCTTGCTATGAAGCTCTGACAGGAATCGCTCGTCCCCCAAGAAACGTTGGTCTACCGCCTCGTAATAGTGGGCTTGATGCCCCGTGCCCAGCCCCTCCTGCAAAAACTGCCGATAGGCCTTTCGCGCTGGCCCCACCTGCCGATGAAACTGCTCCAGAATGGGCAAAGACTCAACCTCAACCGGACCTGATTGCCCGAGGTAGACGCCGTGACTACTCCAGGGGTACCGCCAGGGGTCTTGCGGTTGTCGCAGGCGTGCCGGGTTCAAGTGCAGATATCGGACTAACTCCAGGAGATAGGCATCCCGATCACACAGAATGGCCTTGTAACGCCCTTGAAACAGATGTCCTACCTTCCGGTAGCGCCTATTGTAATATTGGGTATAGGTGAACTGGAGGGTCTGCATGGTACGAGACAACGGGACCTCCCCGGTTTCGACCAGCAGATGAATGTGATTGCTCATCAAGATAAACGCATAGCACCGGAGACTATCCCGCCGGCGATAGCGTTCAAGGCGTTCGAGATACGCGGCATAATCCACCTCGTCATGAAAGACGGTCGTGCGGCGGTTACCGCGAGCAATCACGTGGTAGAGGGCACCAGAAAATTCGACACGCGGTTTTCGAGCCATAGCCGGAATCTAGAAGAAGAGGAACAAATAAGTCAATACTCATGCCTGACCCCATCTTTCTGTAACCTGGCGGCTGGAATGGTGAAAAACTCTTACGCTCCGCTCTTTGCGTTCGTGACCGAACGTTGGATCAATAACAACGAATCAGTCATCTCCCTCCACGTCAGTGGCGAAGAACGAAGACAGATGACGGCGAATAGGTGCTCACCCAGTCAGAGACACTCCCCAACGTAAACCGTTCAATTCCTGAAAGACCTTTTGACCCGACACAGACCAATTGTGTCTTCAGACGTTGCGCCGTCTCAACAATCTGGGTGCGAGGGTTTCCCTCTAAAAATTCGGTATCCACCTGAAACCCCGCCTTGAGAAAATTTTTCCTGGATTCGGCCAACAACAGTTGGGTCTGTTTTCGAACAGGTGCCATCAGCGCCTTGGCTTGTGTCTTCCCCAGCACTTCTAACCCCAGATCAGTGATTTTTTCTGGAACCACGGAGACCACATGTATGGCCACCTCATCAGGATCAAGCCAGGTGATGAGTTTTCTCATCGCCTGTTTGCTGGCTTTAGAACCATCAAGGGCCAAAAGGACCGGAAGAGGAACCACTACCTCCCCTTTGACCATGAAGACAGAGCAAGAGGCATGGGTGACAACTTTCCTTGAAACACTCCCTAACAAATATCCCGGAACATCGCTCATCCCTCTGGACCCGACCGCAATACAATCAGCATCCATCTTCTCACTCGCTCGCAAGATACCATCCGACACATCACCCTTCATGACCATCGTTTTCAGAGAAGCCACCTGACTGGTCCCAGCTTGATTCAGGACCACTTTGAGCCGTTCGACATGGCCGTGTAACAGCTTATTGCTCGCTCGAGTCATTTTTTCAGATAGAGCAGGCCACGAAGCCGCTTGTTGGTGTTTTGGAACCCGGCGTTTCCCACTGTGCCCGGCAGGTAACACATGTAATAAAACGATCTCTTTGACCCTGTTCCGAAAAACTGTTCCAACACCTTGAATTAATAGACGGGAGAAGTCTGATCCATCAACGGGACATAAAATTTTCATGTTTGAAAAACTCCAAATTAAATAGTGTTTTAACGATAAAATACAACCTTCACCCTCAAGGGCGAGAGAGGTATGAAATGTTTGAGTTGAATTTTTAAATACTTTAATCCCCCGATAACTTCTTTTTTCCCAGATGCATTTCTTATTAAAGGCAGGAATCCTGCCAAGTTGAGGTTTACGTACCTATTTTTTCCCCATAATTAACGACAATATTCCAGAAATGTTTTTTATCTCGGGAAACATTTTTTTGTCTGCCCCTTTTTGGGCCTATCCTCTTTGTCCCTAGTGTAGCGTTTTACCACTTGCTGGTCTAACCTATTCAAAAGAAATCCCTCAGATGCTCTTACAAAACGACACAATTCGGCACCTTCACTATGGGGGTTCAGAGAATGGAGCCCTTGGCATCTCCCTTGCTGTTGATCAAACAGATAAACATCCATAGGAGGATCTTCACCATGCCGGAACTGTTTCAACGTATTTTACTCCCTGTA
>JAOUNC010000309.1 GCA_029881175.1 Nitrospirota bacterium
GGAACTTCATCGTCGGCCAAGGTTTGGAACCAGTTGAGCAGTTCAGCCGTGGAAGGCGGCTTCCGCAGGTCCAATCCACGCACCTCGTCGAAGAAGTCCAGCCCAGAGTCGAGCAGGACGGCATTCTCTTGTGGGGAGATGACACCGGGAACCCGCTTGCGGACGATGTCTCCCAGCCTGTCCCGGTCTGGGAGCGGAATATGGTAGTAGATGCAACGCCGCAGGAACGCATCCGGCAGGTTCTGCTCAGAATTGCTGGTGAGAATCAAGACGGGGCGTAGTGCCGAGTCCGCCTCCACTTCTTCATTCAATTCCGGGATGCGAAAGCGCAAGGCATCCACTTCGAGCAGTAGGTCGTTCGGAAAGTCTCGCGGCGCCTTATCGATTTCATCCACCAGCACCACGCTTCGTCTTGGGCCTGGATGCTGAAACCGGGGGGGCAGAATGCCTTGGACCTCTTCCGGTTTTCTTGACAGCACAATGGCGGCACCCAGGGCCACATAATCCAGATAGTCCAAGTTATGTTGACTGCCGGAATTGGTGTTGGCCGCGTGGAAGCGGCTCAAGGTGTCATACCGGTATAAGACATCCCTTGCCATGCTTCCGGACTTGGTATCAAACCGCAACGGCTCCTCCAGTCCTAATTCCCAGGCCACCCGATAGGCCAACTGGGTTTTCCCCGTACCGGGTTCGCCGGTGAGGAGTAACGGTTGGCTCAACACCAAGGCTACGTTGACGGCATCGGCCAGCGCGGGATCCATCAAATACCCCGCGGGATCCAATTGCTGTTTCTTGGAAGGTGGTGGCAACTCCACGGGATGGGCGGGCTTCTGAGTGGCTTGTCCGGTGATAAACTGAAATGGCACGAGGGAACCTCCTTCGTTGACGACGGGGGTGACCGTTTGTCGGCTTTCCTTCTTACCCCGCCTGCTTCTTAATGAGTTGCGTCAACTGATCGTATAACTCATCCATGGAAAGGCTATCTTTGTCTTTTGGGAACATCGCCTCAATGTCCTTCCCTGGGACGAAGGGCACTTTGGCCTCCACCAGCTCATGCTTCAACCAGCGCCGGACGTCGGCTGCCTTGGGCGACGTCAACCGTGGGAGGATTTCTACGCGCAGTTGGCTCTGGTTCTGATATTGCGCCTGAACCTGTTGGATGGCCTGATCAAATATTCCGCCTGTCGATGGATCGGTCGTGCTCCGGGAAAACAGCCGTTGCCACCACCCTTGGGAACCGGACGCCAGTTGGTCCTCCCGCAGACACACCACCATTCCGACCACATGGTGTTGCGGAGTGTCCGGAAAGCTGGCCCAGTACTCGGCCAGTAACCGAAGCACTTTTCCCGGGTCTCCCCCGCACTCTGACGCCAAGATCTGAACCACCAGCAACAGGGCTCTCATCCGTTTGGTTCTCATGTGATCCAGAATGACCTGATCGCTGCCGCTGTTCCGTTCCTTCAGAAGGCCGATGATTTCATCTCGAATATGGCTCGGCGACGTCATGGCACAGGGAGACTTCACCACATGCTTGATCTGCTTGATCCCGCTAACTCCCGCCTTATTCAGCCACGCGTCCAGGGAACTGAGCTGAACTCGTTTGACATATAACCCATGCGCCTCTTGAACCGGCCCGGGCAGGAGGAGCAACAAGGGGCGAGAGGAACGCTGGTGAAAATAGGCGGTAATTTTTGATTCAAACTGGATTTCCTGGGGATCCCGATCGCATAAAATGGGGAGGTGATCGTTGATATCCTGGGCGAATACGCGTTCCTGTTGCGCGTGTGCTTGTTGTTTGTGAGCTTGGCCCACCAAACGATCCACCCATGACCATAGGTCCTGGATAATGCGGTCAGACAGGTTTTCTGGCGAGGGAAAGTAAAAGAGGGATGGGACATCGCTGACCCCGCTGAGGTGTTTCAAGAACTGTTCCAACTCTGGGCTGCGCTCATCAGCCCCCATCTCCTGCACATACAAATGACACGTAATGTGTTGTGTTCGCGCCAGCTCGAATTCCTCCCTGGTATAGGCGCCGCAGGCTTTCCCGAAGATCCCGACATAGACGCTGGCTCCTTGAACGGCCTCCCGGAATCTCGTTCCGGGGTCTTCCCCGGATGCCCCCTCTTGTTCAAAGACAAAATTGAGAATGCCTCGTTGATCCAGCTCGCGTTTGATGGCCGCGCGCTCGCGACGAAACTCGGCCATACTGGAACTGAGGAACACCCTGATATGTCGTGATTCATATCCCATGGTCTGTTCGTGTTCGCCCTCGCCCTTCCGCCACTTACCGCCGGCCAGAAATTTTCCTACCTCCCTTTTTGGCCCCCTTGCACCGTTTGGACTTGTGGTACGTGCACCCCTTCGAAATACTGGGCTGTTTCTTGTGACACCGCTTCGGTGACTCCCGCGACCAATGCATTCAACGCTTCTCGAAGAATCATGACCCCTTCTTCGTCAGTCCCAGCAGCCCTGGCATCTGCCGTTTTGAGCTCCCATTCGGTTAACAGAAATTGCAACGTCATTTGGGTTTGCGTATACCCTTGCCAGGCTCGTTGCCAATTAAAAAATGAGCTGGCTGCGGCCACCAAGGCGATCACCCACGACAATGTCGATGCGACATTGGCCTGATACCCTGCAGGTGATATCCCGACGAGAAACGGCAAACTAATACTTAACAAGAGAAGGAGAAACCCACTGACGCGGAACGCCAAGCGGCGCTTGGGCGCTCGTTCTTTATAGTAGGCAATGTACCAACGGATGCTTCCCTGTTGATGGTCATCTCCGAAAAATGCTTGGCCCTGCACGGCCGTGAGGAAGGCTTCAACTTGTGTATGGGAAGAGGCTTGACCATCCATGGCTTCAACCACCAACTAAATACGCGGCCCTATTGTGCCAGGTTTGGCTTAAAATGCAATAGCAACAATGGCGGAAGGTGCCCGCTTGACCAGGCTTCCAGCCATCTCATGCTGCCAGTTCAAGGGAGACGCCCCACCGGGGCGTCTCTACGAAGATAGAGAATCGGATAGAACGGAGGCGAGAATGGCAATTCGATTGCAAAAAGACAATCTGACCAGTTCTTATTTTTTCTTTGTGGCCAAATCCACGAGGATGCCTTCGCGGAGGCCGTAGTCGCTGACGAGACAGGTGGCTATATTGAAGGTTTCCATGATTCGTCGAAGAATCACCGTCCCTGCCACAATAACAAACTCGCGGCCTGGTTCGAGGCCCGGCATTTCTAGGCGCTCTGAACCAGTTTTTAGAAGAAGATCTTTCTCTAGACTTTTGACTGAGGAGAGCGTGAGTTCATAGTTATGAACGCGGGTACGGTCATATTGTTTGAGACATTGAGCCATGGCCGCTAGCGTGGTGACTGTGCCTGCTGTTCCGACGAGTGGAATGTTTGGCATCGCTCCGAAAACTTGCACCACTTTGACTAATTGATCATCAATACAGGCTTCGGCATTCTGAAGGTCTTGTGGTGTTGGCGGATCATGGTGAAAGACTCGCTCCAACAGTCGCACGACGCCGAGGTCCAACGATGCCACTAAAGGACTGTAGCCATTTCGATTGAGAATACATTCCGTACTGCCGCCGCCAATATCTAAGCCTAAAAAATCGGTGATGGTCGTTGGCAACCCAAATTGAAGGCCAAGCAAGGTTCGCCGGGCTTCTTCTTCCCCCGTTAAGATTTCGATATCCCAGCCTGTGTCCTGTTTGACCCGCGTCAGAAATTCTTGTCGATCCTCCGATTCACGTACCGCACTTGTCGCGACAATCCCCAGTGCGTCTAAGTCATACTTTGCCGTGCGTTCTTTCCATTCTTTAAGCGTCTCCACCACTCGGTTCATGGCTTCAGTCGACAATCGCTTATGTTGATCCACGCCTTCGCCGAGCCGCAAAATTCGTCTATCGGCATCAATCTCCTTAAAACTATTCGGGAGGTTCATCTCTGCCACGAGTAACCGGCAGGTCAAGGTCCCAATATCAATGCCTGCTATCCGCATAAGTCGACAGCCTCCTTTTTGATAAGTCAAACGACGCCTGACATTCATATCTTGCTTCGTTGTCAATCATCATCATTGTGCGGAAATTGTCTTCACCTTCTTTTCCAGTCTGATATTCCTGTGTTAGGATTTTAATCACGACACCATCTGGGGAATACGAGAATTGA
>JAOUNC010000310.1 GCA_029881175.1 Nitrospirota bacterium
TCCGATAATCACCAAGTTCCGTTAGCGGAGCGAATGCGCCCGCAGGCATTTGATGAGTTTGTGGGGCAGGAAGACGTTCTGGCAGAAGATCAGCCGTTGCGCATGGCCATTGAACAGGATCGGGTGCCCTCACTCATTCTATGGGGCCCTCCAGGGACGGGGAAGACCACGTTAGCGAATTTAATCGCCAAGAAAACCCAAGCCACCTTCGTGCCCTTCTCAGCAGTGCTCAGTGGCGTGCCAGAATTACGTGGGTTGCTGAAGACGGCCCAACAACGCAGAAAAGTGTCTGGGCAACGTACGCTCCTCTTTGTGGATGAAATCCATCGATTCAATAAAGCACAACAAGATGCCTTTTTGCCCTATGTTGAACGGGGAGATATTACACTGATTGGAGCCACCACGCAGAACCCTTCTTTTGAGGTGATTTCCCCGTTGTTGTCGCGGTCTATGGTGGTGGTACTCCAATCCCTCAACGATGAGGCGTTGGGGCATATCTTGGATCGTGCCCTTTCGGATACGAAACGGGGTCTCGGGTCTTCTGGCGTTACTCTCACTCTGGCCGCGAAACAGTTGCTGGTGGGGTATGGCAACGGCGATGCGCGGTCCATGTTGACAGGACTGGAATTCGTCGTTGGCCAATATGCGAAGCCAGGCAAATTGATCACCATCGATCAACCGCAAGTGGCGAAAGCCCTGAAGCAGAAAGCTTTACGATACGACCGGGATGGGGAAGAACATTACAATCTGATTTCCGCGTTTATTAAAAGTATGCGGGATTCCGACCCGGATGGGGCGCTGTATTGGCTAGCCAGGATGTTGGAGGGTGGAGAAGATCCGAAATTCATCGCTAGGCGCATGATGATTTTTGCCTCGGAAGATATCGGGATGGCCGATCCACAGGGACTCTTGATCGCCTCGGCCGTCTTTCATGCGGTGGAGGTCATCGGGTTGCCAGAAGCACAAATCAACCTGGCCCATGGTGTGGCCTATTTGGCTACTGCTCCCAAAAGCAATGCGTCGTATGCGGCCCTCTTAGCTACAAAGAAAGACGCGAAAGAAAAAGGCAATCTGCCCGTCCCGCTGCATTTACGCAATGCGGTGACTTCGTTGATGAAGGATCTGAACTATGGGAAAAACTACCGCTATGCGCACGACGACCCAAAGGGAGCCAAAGCCCAATCCCATCTTCCCAAAGAATTAGAAGGTCGCCGGTATTATCGACCCCAAGGCTCTCCTCCTGGCGATGACGAAGAAGACATCACCGCTCCTTGGTAAGTAAATTTGAAATCTGCTGGCTTTCCCTGAACTCAACACGACTCTGGAAGGTTTCCAGTTAACTCTTTTGATAGGCTGGAATGAGGTCTTTTATCATCGGGTAGTGTTTGGTGTTAAGAGTTTTCAGTGCAAGGTTATGTGTGGCTGCAGTGGCGGCAATTAGCGCATCCGGTATTTCAACGCCATGAGACCGGCCGAATTGGCGCACCCAATCTCCGCCCATCTCGGCAATCGTGCGGGTCACATCGTAGTGAGGAATGGCAGAGAGGAACTGTTCAAGTGCCTGCTCTTCTTCTCTCCCTTTAATGCCGGCCCGTATTTCAGCAATCGTGATGATGGAGAGGTCTATCCTGTCTATATGGGTTTCCAGTAAATCGCAGTCTAAGTCCAAACCTTTGAGATAGTCGATCAAGACATCCGAATCCACCAAGAAGGGTTTCTTCACGTTTGAGCCCTTCGGCTCCATCCTGATCGAAGGTCACGTAAGGCGGGGAGGTCAGTTCTGTTTTTCCAAAGGCCTCGCGCCTGTTTGATGCGGGTGAGGCGTTGGGAGGGGGTATATTTTTCAATGAGCTCGTCGACCGCTTCTCGAATCAATTCGCTTTGCTTGACTCCGCGTGTGCGAGCGATGGTTTCCAGCTGTTGCTTTTCAGTCTCTGTTAAATAGATTTGGGTCCGTATCACTTTAATCTCCTTAGTAATGTATACATTAGAAGAGTATGTCATATTATGGGTATCTTCAATTTTAGGTACAATGCGTATTTTTGCTGGACTTTGAGGGCATATCTCATCTTCCGATCATGACTATTTTTTGAAGCTTTATGACCTCTTTACTTTCTAAATTCGGGAGAATATTTTGGTGCACGTAATTGTGTGATATACATGATCGTGTGTTAAATGATGTTTTTTAGGAGGTTAGTCATGGAACGACAAAATGGCACTCTTTCGCTTCCCAAATCTCTTTTAAAAAAAGCGAAAATTGTAGTGGCTCAGGAGGAAAAGTCTTTGAGCGAATTAATACGGGAAATCCTGCGTGGCAAAGTTGAACAGCAAACCGGCTATGAAAAAGCCAAGCAACGTCATCTCTCGCTCCTCAAAAGAGGGCTGAATCTCGGAACCCAGGGACGCCTCGGAGATACCAGGGAAGAGCTACATGACCGCACTTAAAATATTCGTGGATACGCATGTGTTGGTGTATGCCCATGACACGACTGCAGGTCGGAAACGTGACAGAGCCTTGGAAGTGATTCAAGAGCTGTGGAATACAGGAAGCGGAGTCATTCAAGAATTATTCGTCAGTTTGACCCAAAAAATTCCCATGCCCATTAATGGGCTAAAGGCCCGTACTATAGTTGAAGATCTTTGTGCGTGGGAAGTCGTTGCGAATGATGAACAAGCTATTCTAGGGGCTATTGATCTGAAAATGAAATATCAGCTGTCCTTTTGGGATTCCCTTATTCTTGAGGCGGCTCGTCGAAGTGGAGCGACAACCCTCTACTGTGAAGATCTTTCGTATGGGCAGCAGGTCGAGGGGGTGACGGTTGTCA
Source organism: Nitrospirota bacterium (assembly GCA_029881175.1). Classification (GTDB taxonomy): domain Bacteria; phylum Nitrospirota; class Nitrospiria; order Nitrospirales; family UBA8639; genus Nitrospira_E. Next base: position 2,826 of record JAOUNC010000310.1, read on the forward strand.
ATCCTTTTGAGCCCTGATTGGGACTTGTAGTCGTTAGAGCCAGTCTATCTCTCTTCCTAATTTCTCGTCTTCCTGAATGAACAGGCCACAAATATTATCGACGCACCGGTACTTCTTCTCTTGCTAATGACGAAGAAGATCTCACCGCTCCCTGGTAATCATAGGGTTCAGAATTAAAGAGACGGGTTTCGGCTCGGCAGCCGAGCTTGTGGCTTGGCGCGTCCCGAAGGGGGCAACCATCACTTGCTGCGTCTCGACGAGCGCAACCTTTGTGTGGAGGGAAAGGACCCAAAACCATGTTGGCCGTAGAGTTGTGGCCCCCTGCCTCCGCAGGGGCAAGCTCTTCGGGTCCCCTGCGCGGTTCGCTGACAACGACGGCGCGCAAACTCGCGGAGCCTTATATAATCCTCTGGAGTTATTTGTGATACCGTTCTGTTTTTTATTCATGATCATGTATCCCTGGCGCTTGCTGGGGCGAGGACCAACCGAGCCTTATGTAATGTGCGTCAAGCGTCACTTCAGTTAATCGAGTCTGACGCTTAATCCTGAAAGTGTCTGGAGGGAGGTGGAAGGAGGAGAAGGAAGTAGGCCTCTTTTCAATTCAAGGTTAGTAGCTTTGTTCCTTGGCTATTCTTTTGAGGCGAGGAGGTTTCTTCTGCCTTCCCCTGTTCGGCAAATTGCCGGAGTCGCTCGTTGATGATGTTGACCGTTTTGGTAATGTCGGCATCCACTTCCGATGATAGTGCGTTGAGACCTGTGAGAATGTCACGGGCTTCCTCAATGCCTTGCCCAATGGCTTCCCCAATAAATTGCACAAACTCGGTTCGTACCTTGTCTTCGCCGAATTCGGGATGATTTTCTTGGAATTGGTGGAAGGCAAGCAGGGCAAAGTCTGCAATGCGATTGGCTGTGGCTTCGGGTGAGACATTCAAGGACGTCTTGGGGGACATGCCGAGATCATCTTTTGCATTCTGCACCAGACTCTCTAGCTTTTGCAGGTCTTTGATGGATCGTCCACTATAGAGGTTTTGAATTTCCCCGTGACCTCCTGTTTTTTGTATCTGGGAGAAAGTTTTTTCCAAGACCAGTGCCATCACATCCTTTCTTGAGGTCGGACCACTGAGGGAAACGGAATCTGTTTTGTGAGAGGCGCTCTGGTCTGGTTTTGATATACGGGAAGGCCTGTTTTCTTGAGGAAGCAGGGGGGATTGAGTTCGACCGGGAGAAATATCCGTCATGATGCTGCAACCTCCTTGTGCTTGCGAGATCCATCCGTTGGATCGTGGCTTTAAGATCTTATCGGTATCTACCTCACAAGGCTTGCTTGGTGGGATAGTTCCACCGA
>JAOUNC010000016.1 GCA_029881175.1 Nitrospirota bacterium
GGCTTCCCGCCCAGCGTTACAACGCCACATTCAATGTGGCCGGAAGTCCGATGGCACGTTTCATTGGACTTATCCCAAAAATCCTTCGGCTTCGGATTCGATGACCTATGGAGGATTACGAATTTTTAACTCAGTCACGCGCCAGGCCATTCCGTTTGGTTTTGAGCGTCCCATCGGGCCGAAGGTCGGACATTTTTTAGGGTTTCTCACCGGACGAAATTCCATGGGGGAAATTCAGACCGTGGCCCAAGCCAGTGGTCGAGATCTTGAGTCTCAACTCCTTCGGCTCTTTACCCTGTTGAATGATCATGATTGTTTAGCGATTGCTCCCAAATCCTCAGTTGAGGAACATTGGCGACAGGTCACGGGAGATCAAGATGTCGTCCATATCGGGCATGCCGCGTTGATGTACCGTCACCAGGAACATTTCGTCTGGTTCGATCCCTGGCTCATGCCATGGTTTGCTGAATCACCTGTGCCGTCCTTATGGAGCAACTTGCTGCCACGGCCCTCGGCGGTCTTCTTGACGCATGACCACGACGATCATGTCGATCCTCGCACGCTCTATCATCTACCTAAAGACATCCCGATTATTGTTCCCAGCCGGCGCAATCGAAAAACCTTTCACTATGATTATCTCTCTCTGCTCAGGGAATTGGGGTTTACGCAGGTCAAAGAAATGGCGCATGGGGAATCCTGGCGAGTGGGCGAGGCCGAGATCGTGTCTGTCCCATTCTATGGGGAAGATCCCTGCGATGTGGAACTGCCCCGTAATTGTTATTTAATCGTCGATCGGGGGCGGAATGTGCTGGTGCATGCTGATAGCGGCCCCACCAATGATGGGCGTTCGGCACTCCAAAATCAGGTCATGAAAAAACTCGTGGCAAAATACGGCCCCATTCAATTGGTCTTTGCCTCACAGCAGCAACTTAAAGAAGTCCGTAGCTATGCCGCCTATGCCTGTCTCTCGCATCCAGGGCAATGGCTGGATGTGGGAGAAAACGGCTTTCTTACCAATGGCTATCTCTCGGAACTGTGTCAAACGGCGCAAGCCAAACAATTTGTGTCCTATGCCACCGGGGGAGCTGATTGGTATCCCGATCACCTCTCTTTTATGTTTAGTGGGCGCAATCCAGCTCGAACAGCCTTATTGACAGCCCATTGGGATCCACCGGAAGGTCTTAGGCAGGATTTGAAACCGTTTGGGTGCGGCTATCATTGTGCCCAGGCCTTTGATGTATTCCAACCTGGCTCTCAAGGAGAAACGACGATTCGTCACCTGTCCGACCCGTTGGCTCCGGTCACTCTCTACCAATTAGATCATGAGGTTCCAGCATTTTTACGAAACCCACGGGCATAAGCATTTTTTTCAGTATAATCCGCCCGTCGGCTCGTTAAAACTGATATCTTGGCCTCCTGACTGAAGTTCGGTATGATTCAGTCTCATTCATTTAGAAAAGAAAAATTTATTTATGTTGGGGACCATTAGTCATGGCACCGGAAATTGAAGATCAAGAAACCCTCCCTGACCAGGTGATTGTGGTTGGCGTCAAAGTACGGGATATCGGTGAGGTAAAGAAAACGCAGACCGACGATCCTTCGATCAAAGTCGGCGATTGGGTCCTGTTGGATTTGGACAATGACCATACGTTTGGGAAAGTCTATCTCCCTCCGCAATATTTGCCATTTACTCCACCCATGCGGGCGATGCGGAAGATTATTCGCAAGGCGAACGAAGAAGACGAACGTAACGTGACCCGTCAACAGCGGATGGCGCAAGAAGGCCATGACTTTTGCCTGGAACTGATTGAGACCTTAGGTCTTCAGATGAAATTGGTGGAAGTTTTTGGTTCATTTTTACGGCGATCCTTAACCTTTACCTATACGGCTGATGAACGCATCGACTTCCGGCAACTCGTCAAAGATCTCGCACGTCGCTTCGGCTGCCGAATTGAAATGCGGCAAATATCGACACGGGAAGAAGCCGGACGGCTCAGTGGCGTGGATACCTGTGGGTTGGTGTTGTGTTGCTCAAGTTTTTTAACGGATTTCAAACCGGTGTATCCACGCGGTCGTGGAGATGGTCCGATGAGCAACATGGATAGCCATCGCATTGGCGTCTGTGGCCGTCTCAAATGTTGTTTGTTATATGAAGAAGAAGACTGGACGCTCGTCCGACGAAAGCCCCCTGCGCTCATTCGTCCTATGAAGCGCTAAATTTTTTGGTAAGAGGAGCAGGGTATGGGCGCGTGTAGGCCTTTTAAAATCACAAGATTGGAGCCATCACGTTCGTGAGTGCGGGACCATTAGGCCAGGGTGGGGCGAAACCACGATTTGTCATTTACGCGCACAATGCAACCTACGATAAACTGCATCAAGTAGCCACCCTGGGGCTCACCGCTGCGGCTATGGGGAAAGAAGTGATGGTCGTGTTGCTCTTTTGGACCATCAAGAAATTGGCCGAAGGCCGGTTAAACGAATTAGATTTCCCTCCGGAATATGCCGCGCAGGCTCCTGAAGTGGCTCGATTGATTCGAGAGCGGAAGGTCCCGTTGATTACCGACATGTTCCGGGAAGCGAAGGAAGTCGGGCACTTTAAACTGGTGGCCTGTAGCGCCGGTCTGGAATACATGGGGGTTGACGCCCAAGCCGTGAATGATGGGGTCGACGAAGTGATGGGGCTCCCTGCCATTTTGGCCGCTTGCGCAGGCGCCGAAACCACCCTGTTTATCTAACATTCCTGAAAATTTGAATTCCCACGCATTGTTCGAATACCCCGGTTTTTCTTGACAAAGCGCGAGAACGGGTGCTACCTCCTGTGGATGGTTCCTACCATGGAAAATTCTCAAATTCCAGGCAAAGCTGCCTCGACATGGACCGGTCCAGCGCGCGAGCAGGCCGTTCAGCGGATGTTTACGGGTATTGCCCGTTTTTATGATCTGAATAACTCCCTCCTCAGTTTCGGCCTGCATCATTCCTGGAAACGCAAAGCCATCGCACATATCCCAAGCCATCCGGGAACACAGGCCTTAGATTTGGGTGCCGGGACCTGCGACCTGGCTATTTTGTTGGATCGCCATTTGCAGTTTTCGTCAAAAATCGTCGCGGCTGATTTGAATGTGGCCATGCTGCGGGTGGGCCAGAAAAAGCTCCGGACTCAACAGTTGGGAGAACGCATTACCTGTTTACAGATGAATGCCGAGCATTTCACCTTTCCGGACCAGTCTTTCGATTCGGTGACGGCTGGCTTTTGTGTTCGTAATGTGGGCAATCTTTCGCAAGCCCTCAAGGAAATTTGCCGGGTCTTGAAACCCGGCGGACGGTTTGTTTGTTTGGAATTTTCCCGGCCGGTTTCGTCGGGATTTCGCAAGATCTATGATTGGTACTCCTTCCATCTGTTGCCCTGGATTGGAACGGTGGTGGCACGTGATGGCACAGGAGTCTATGAATATTTGCCAGCCTCGATACGAAATTTTCCCGATCAATCACGCTTATGTGTGTTGCTGAAAGATGCGGGGTTTCAGACTGTGGACTATCACAATCTGACGGGCGGTATCGTCGCGATCCATGTGGCGGTGAAATAACGCCATGCATTCAGTCCTGTATGTTTTTCTGCCGTGCAAAAAAGTCTATCCCACGGGGATTACCTACCTGGCCGATTTTATCCATCGGCGTCGGCCTGATGTTCGTCAGCAAATCCTAGATCTCTCTCTCTTTCCGCCCAATCAACGTCAAGACAAACTTCGTGAAGCTACCAAAGCTTTCAAGCCTGAGTTGGTCTGTTTTTCGTGGCGGGATATTCAAATTTTTTCCCCACATGAGGGGGACGAGTCCCTCGAACATGCCTTCAATTTCTACTACGCCAGCAACCCGTTTAAACGGGTCGTCGCCTCTTTTCAGGGGCTTCGCAATCTGTACCGGTATTACACCGATATTCGACACAATCTTTCCTATCCCTGGTTGATTCAAAAAGAATTTCCTTCGGCCAGAATGATGATCGGGGGCGGGGCATTTACCGCGTTTGCGGATCAGCTGATTGAGAAGCTTCCAGAAGGCATCGTGGGTATTTTGGGCGAAGGAGAAGATGCCATCCTGAAGGTGCTCAATGGTGATTCGCTGAGTGAGGAACGATTTATCATTCGAGCACACGGGCGTGTCACCAAAGGGGTGAAACCGACTCCGGCCTTGTTGGATTCCTTGTCGGTCGACATTCCTTATCTGACCTCGATTTTCCCCCAATATCGGGAATACATTGGAGAATGTATTGGCGTGCAAAGCAAACGCGGCTGTCCCTACGATTGTGCGTTTTGTCTCTATCCTTATATTGAGGGCAAACGTGTACGCTACCGCCCTGCGGAAAATGTCGTGCAGGATATCGCTCAGTATTACCATCAATGGGGCGCACGACGGTTCTGGTTTACGGACGCACAATTTATTACCGGTAAAGAAGCGTATCCGCAATGCACCGAGATTTTAGAACGGATTATTTCAGAGAAACTCGACATTGAATGGTCGGGCTATATCCGAACCTCACTCATTAATGCCTCAATGGCTAAACTGATGGTGCAATCAGGCGTGGGAGATTTGGAAGTGGCGGTGACCGCAGGATCCCAAAAAGTGCTTAACAGCATGCACATGGGATTCAAGCTGGAACATCTCTATGACGGATGCCGTCATCTCAAAGAAGCCGGGTTTAATGGGCGGGTGATTCTCAATTATTCATTGAATTCCCCAGATGAAACCGAAGATTCTCTGTTGCAAAGTGTTGAGTCGTATAAAATCGTGGCTTCCATCTTAGGAGAAGATCGGGTTTTCCCCTTGATGTTTTTCTTAGGCATTCAACCGAATACGGATCTGGAAGCTCGCCTGCTTTCAGAGGGCTATCTGTCGAATGGCTACAACCCCCTGAGCCTCACGCCCTGGAACATCAAAAAGATGCTCTACAATCCCGCCCCGCTCAACAAAATCATCGCCAAAGCCTGTCTCGCGGCATGGGGCCGCAAGCATGGCTCGAAGGATCCCCGCCCCTGGTCAGGCAGCTTGAGCCAAAGTGCGACCCAACAACAAGGCCACGCCTACGCAGACACCAGCCTTTCCAAAGGTTTCGAAACTAACTCCGGCCGCGACGCCCTTCTTACCCTGGAAGAAATCCTCCGCTCCCGCCGCCCCAAAGATTCTCAGGCTCTCTCTCCGGCCCCCGAACCCAATCCGTCTCGGTAATTGTTTTTTATTAGGACTGTGGACGAACGAAAGGTTTTCTGCGGCTTCTTATATTTAATTTTGCTTGGAAGAATGCGGCTCTGTTGTGAATCTTACGCCATTTATTTAATCGTGAATTGCATGGTGCCGATGACGTTGCCGGCGTGGAGTTCCTGCCCGGGGGAGCCGTAGTAGATTTTGACCTGGTAATGGCCAGGCTTCCAGCCTTCTTTCGGTTGGTAAATTTCAAAATATCCAAATCGTTGATTCATGTCCAGTTCAATCACATCTTTGTTAATCGGAATATCTGACGTGACCTGCCCGTCTTGCATTTCATACCAGGCCGCCGCAAATTGGCCAGGGGCATCTAAGGGTTGTCCTTCAAAGACGATGTAAAACAGATCGGTGTCTGCGGAAAATTCTGAGATCCCTGGATCAACCGGTTTCACATAAGCATCTTCAATGGTCATCCAGCCGGGCCGACCAATGGAATCCCACGGCGTTTCATAGCCACGAGCCATGGTGATCCATGAAAACACGCCTTGAGGGCGGTTCCATTCTACCTGATCGAAGGCCATATCTTTGGGGGCATTGTTGTTGGTCGTCTGAGTGGTATTGCCAAAAGGATCACCGGCCCAGGATGGACTGGCGAGGAGACAAATAAGTAGCACCCAACCAATCCATCTGAGCAGAAGGGGAGTAATTAAAGCATGCATGAGGCACCTCCTGATGAGAAGGCGATGGGAAGTACGCTCCGCGCGTCAAACAAGGGTTGTCCCCTTCGGGATACGCTAAGCCATTGGCAGCCTTCCTTTCGGCATGGCTCAGGCCAGGACTGGACGAACCCTTCGACAAAGCTCAGGGCATACTTTTTTGAACAGCCCAGATGCCTCAGACACCCAACGTGTCTGTGGCCGTATTTGCCCTTTAAAAAATAATTATTCAACACTCCCATATTTCATACCTTACTAGAGGGGAAAAGTGTTGTGCAATGCAGAGATATGGCCGACTGAGACGATGTGCCTGAAATTTTCGAGGAGATGACCTTATGGAGTCGGCGCGGGTACGCGACTCTTTTCGGTTCCTTGACGCCGTTCTTCTAACACGCCATTGGCAATTTCTTTGATATGTTGCTCAAGGATCAGCCGCAGATGGCTGCCTGCGCGATAATCCGCAGGCGCCATGAAATGGACCCGGTCGGCATGATGGGCGAGCTGGTAGCATTTTTCGAATGACCGACGGGTATTATCCGCAGCGTTATAGACTGCGACGGCAAACCCGCCGTTTTTCTTCATGAGGGTAAAACAGGGAACATCGGTCGGCCCATCGCCCACATAAATCATATGTCGAAACGGGACACGGCGCGCTTCTTCAGGCATATGATCATTGACATCCTGGTCCATATCCAGCAACCCTTTATTCACGCGGAATAAAAATTGAGTTTTCTGCGTATGGCTGATTGTCCGTTTGGGGAAGCTGATGTGCCCGTCATCTTCGTCAAATTCACAGCCGAAAATGGCTTTGACGTAGTTGGCAATTTGACTCCCGTCCAAAATAGCTTTGAGGCCTGAACTCACCACATAATGCTCCAGCCGAATACCCAGCTCTTCATATTCCTGTGGACTGAATAAGGCATTGAGTTCTTCAAAACAATCCGGGACACCAGGGAAGAAGGTGAGGTTGCCACCCATCAGTTGTAAGTCCTGATTGGACAGGGATCGGATGGCCTCGACTTCCAGCATGCGCTTCATATAGGCCAGCTCTTGATCGTACCCCTTTTCCTTTATTAAGGCCGTGCAGCTTGGCCAAAAATCTTTGGGTTCAATCCCCGCATGCCGGAGAATCGTATGGTCCTGCATGTAATGCGGACTCAAGGTATGATCAAAGTCATAGACAATGGCGATAATATTATGGGGGTGGTTCAACATGAAGGAACTAGTTTTGAAAGATTGCTAAATTTGCGGTTCTTCCAATAGCCCTCACGATTTGTGAGAGCTGGGTTTATGAAGGGATTGATTGAAGAACCTTTTTCAGTTCTTGTAATCGATCAGAAAATAAATCCAGGTGAATCCCGCGAAGGGCTGTATCATCCTTAAATTTCCATAGCCGGTGAAAGACGGTTTTGAGTTCTTTGTTGATGGTGTAGGCTTGTTCAAACGCGGTCGTCGCCGATTGTTGCTCGGTAAATTCGCAGAATGTTTTATGCAAGGCATGGAACTGATTGTGTAAATTGTCGAGCCCTGGCGATTCGCCTAGCTCCCCCTTAGCTTGTGGCACACTGGTTTCCATCATGGCCAGCAATGCCAGTGCAGTGTGTTTTCCAGTCTCACCTTTGGCTTGTGTGTAAAAGTCATCGGCTTTGGGATGCATCAGACTGCTGCAACCGGAAAACAGGAGGACGCTTGATACGGCAAATACGACAATGGCGTGTTTCATGGCAAATCTTTATTTGTTGGGAAACCTTCGCTAAAAAATGGCTTTAATGAGTTCCTGAATACTGCGTTGCATGTCAGTATCGTCGGTAATCGGGCGGGTAATGGTGGCGTCACAGGCCCTGGCGGGTGCTACACCCTGTTGAATCAAAGTTCCGGCATAAATCAACAGTCTGGTGCTCACGCCTTCCTCGAGCCCATGGTTTCTCAAATTCCGCACCTTTTCTCCTAATTTGACCAGGCGGGTGGCTACGTCGCGAGGCACCTTGGCTTCATGCTCGACAATCTGAATCTCGATGTCTTTGGATGGATAGCCAAATTCAATGGCCATGAATCGCTGTTTGGTGCTTTGTTTTAAATCCTTCAGGACGCTTTGATACCCCGGGTTGTATGAAATGACCAACAAAAAATCATCGACGGCTTGGATGAGTTGACCTTTTTTCTCAATGGGTAAAAATCGTCGATCATCACTCAGGGGATGGATCAGGACCGTGGTATCTTTGCGCGCCTCAACGACTTCATCAAGATAGACAATGGCTCCATGTTTCACTCCTAGGGTCAGGGGCCCGTCAATCCAAAGGGTTTCCTCCCCTTTCAATAAATAGCGTCCAATTAAGTCCGACGCGGTGAGGTCCTCATGGCAGGCGACCGTGATCAGGGGGCGATTCAGCCGATGGGCCATATATTGGACAAACCGGGTTTTCCCACAGCCCGTGGGTCCTTTCAGCATGACCGGCATCTTATTGGCTGCACCAACCGTAAATAGATCGATCTCCCCGTTCACCTCCTGGTAAAACGGTTCCTCGGTTACCCGAAATTGTTCGATACCAAATTCATGGCCCTTCATAAGCAAATCCTATCGCAGAATCGAATTCTCAATAATGGTGAGCACACACGATTCCATTATACGGGTGTTATTTCCGAGAGAACAACTGCTAGAGATGACGGGTACTCAAACCTGATGAAGGTTGCGCACGATAGTTGGCCACCAATTGACAGGGATGGTAGGCACGTTTGGCTCGTATCACACTGGGAAGCCCCGAATCGTCCATGGTATTGATACACGCATATTGCTGAAATTCACGGCAGAACTCTCGAAACAGATAGGGTGCGAGACCATGGACTGACCGATCTGCGACCTCCAGCAGCACACAGAAGACGCCTTGAGAGCGGGGATATCCAAAGGCATAGGCTTTAATCGAGCCATCGACCCAGACGACTCGACCCGTAAGGCCGAGTTCTCGATATTCTTGGAGAACGACCCGGTGTGCATTGGCCATCTCTCGCACCATCAACCGCCCTATTTCGGCGTGAGGTCCATCATGGGAAGCCGGGATTTCTTCTTTTTGGTGAGCCCATCGGTGAAACAACGCCAGACAGCCATCGCGGTCGATAATGCTATACGGGACCACACGAATGCGGTGCGCACGACAGAAACGATTGTAGGCGGCACGTTGGGACTTGTAGTCACTGGCTTTCAACTGCACCAAGTCTGCAGTCCGGTAGAGATAATCCGAATTGTTCGGTGTTAGGGAATACCCCCAAGGCTGGATGACTTCTTTGAGTGCTTCAGGAATATTTTCAACCCTGGTGAACTCCGAGCCTGTATTTCGGGTATCCATAAATGTCATGACCTGGGTCAGGACCTCTTGGAATGAACTCGAAGAAGAACCTTCTTCTGGGTTCGGACCCAAAGGAGGTAGGGGCATAAACAGATGGTCAGCATATTCGGCAAAGAGGCACCACCAGCCATCCACCTCGCTCCAGAAATAGCGAAACACGTCTTTCCACATGTAATGAGGCGCAAAGGCCCAGGTAGCTAGAGGGGTGTTGCCGCCCGTAACTGTGGACGTCAGGCATTGCTGCATCCGCAATTGATCCTTAAGGTGTAACGGATGGAGTATCAGGGACATGAATCCTAACGGGTGAGTGCAAGCTCGGTTGACGAAACGTTATGCGTGTGTTGGTCGGCGAAATCGCCATGCTCTCTCGCTCTGTGGTTTAAGTCACCCTTCGACAGCCTCAGGGTGAACAGAGAAGGTGGCTTGATAAGTCTGTTAACCAGATAAACAGCATAGGGCTATGTTGAATATGCAGGAACGATCGCCACATGACCGTATTTATACGCGATCTTGTGTTGTCTGGGGAAGAGTGACGATTTGAAAGTTTCCCATCTCTGAATACACTCCCTGGGAATGGGGAATTTTCATCGGCGACCCCAAGTATTTCATCTTGTCTGGTTTGAAAAAGGCATGTTACGATCCTGAGCCTATGCCACGATTTGCAGCAAAGGCTCTTGCCTGTCCCTGACCCCTTCGTAATTGAGGGGGTGATTATGCACATCACATCTTTTTCCTCCGCCGTTTTCAGTCAAGGAATTCAGTGTGTGTCGTACTTCGCCATCAGTGGTCGTTCCAGACCTGGGCTTATACTGGCATCATGATCGCGTGGCTTAGCCAAAACTCCCTATTCTTAACCAGGAACAATCTCTAGTGACGGGTACCTCTTACAACATTTTTCGCGAGAATCTGGTTCAGGATGGACTGTTTGTGGATGGAAAAGAAGATAATTGGCGCATTGCCTGTCATCCTTTTGTCCTTTCTACTCAGCAGGCGACATTTCTGGAGACACTTGGCCGGCATCTTTTAGCCTTTTATACCGCACTGAACCGGTTGTATCTTGAGAGTCTCAAGGGTACGCAACCCACCTGGGTTCATGAATATTTCGATATGGGCAAACCAGCAGACCTGCTGGAGTTCGCCAGGATGAATCGCTTCAAGAATCATGTGCCCGGGGTGATTCGCCCTGATCTGATTCCGACCGAATCCGGTATGTCGTTAACGGAACTCGACTCGGTGCCGGGCGGAATCGGCTTAACCGGCAGTTTGAGCCACAGGTATGCTCAACAGGGAGCGTCGGTATGGCCCAGTTCCAACGGCCTGATTGAAAATTTTTCCCACATGCTGAAGGGAGCCATCAAGGGCCAACCCTACAGCATGGCCATGGTGGTCTCTGATGAAGCGGATGCCTATCGCGCAGAAATGCAGTGGGTGGCGACACAACTGTCTCAGGAGGGATGGGAAGCCCATTGCGTCCATCCTCGGGATATCCGATTTACGGAAGAAGGGCTCTTTGTTCAGCAGGAAGGGCAGGATCATCCGGTTTCCTTGATCTATCGATTTTTCGAGTTGTTTGACTTAAAGAATATTCCCAAAGGGGAATTGATCATCTACAGTGCCAAAAAAGGTCGAGTCGTGGTGACGCCTCCGTATAAGCCCTGGATGGAGGAAAAGTTGGCCTTGGCCTTGATTCACCATCCGATGTTGGCACCCTTTTGGGAAAAGGCGCTTTCGCCGGAATCAATGGAATGCCTTCAGGCCATTACTCCGCCTACTTGGATCTTGGATCCTAGGGCTCTTCCTCCCACTGCCGTCATTCCCGGGTTACGGCATAGGAATCATGCGGTGTCCAACTGGGATTGGTTGGGAGAGGCCACGCAAAAAGAACGGCAGTATGTTATTAAGGTGTCAGGATTTTCTGAATTGGCCTGGGGAAGTCGTGGGGTCTCGATTGGCCATGATATGTCGCAGCAAGATTGGAAGAAGACCCTCTCTCAAGCCTTGGATTCATTCCACACAACCCCTTCGATTCTTCAAGCATTTCACAAGGGACGAGTGGTTGTGGTTGAATATTTTGACGGCCAGTCGGGTACGGAAACCCACATGGAAGGGCGGGTCCGGTTGTCACCCTATTATTTTGTGGTGGAGGGTCAGGCCGAATTAGGCGGGGTTTTAGCCACGATCTGTCCCAAAGATAAAAAGATTATCCATGGAATGCGGGATGCTGTGATGGCACCTTGTGCAGTGGCCCAAGAGTCATGATAATGAGAGTGTGAAATAATTGTTTTTTAAAGGGCAAATACGGCCACAGACACGTTGGGTGTCTGAGGCATCTGGGCTGTTCAAAAACGTTCGTCCAGCAAGGCCGCAGCCAGTTTTGCGCGCGGAGCGTACTTCCAGTACGTGAGCACGGAAAACTGGTGAGAATGCCGCTGGCGGCTTTTTTCAACAGCCCCATAATGGGCAATTAGTGAAACAGACGCCGATCAAATGAGACTGGTACAATAAATCAAGCGAAATTTCACGATTCTGAACAATGATGAAGCTCTATCACACAGCATGGTGTCCGGAATGTGAAGTGGTTCGCCAAAAGTTGGCGAAGCAGGGTCTCGCATACGAAGATGAAATCGTGCCCGATGTCCGGCCCCTTCGAACATCCGTCTATGAAGCGTCTGGGCAATATTTTGTTCCAGTGTTGGTTGACGGGGAGATCGTCTTGACCGAGACGGAAGAGATTCTGGAATACCTCGACACCTACCCCTCGAATGGGCATGAATCTGGTGAAGCCTCCAACCCACCCCTCAATTCGCAAGATGAAAGGAAGGACTAAGTTATGGAGGATTGGAAAAAAGTTCTCGCACGAAGTATCACCAAGCCCAAGGACTTGGCCAAGCAGTTAGGCGTTGATGAAAAAGAAATCGCAGATATTGTTGGCCCCTACCCGATGCGAATTACGCCGACCGTCCTGGCGACGATCAAAGAAAAAGGCGATGCGATTTGGAAACAGGTCGTACCAGAGAGCATTGAATTGGACGACATTGATGCTCAGGATGACCCGCTTGAGGAAGATACCGATAGTCCCGTCCCTCATTTAGTGCATCGGTATCCAGACCGGGTTCTGCTCATGGTGACCAATCAATGCCCGATTTATTGCCGGTTTTGTACGCGCAAACGATTGGTAGGAAAGCCTGGTTTTCTGAAGAAGGGCGAGTTGGATCAGGCAGTTGCCTATCTGAGGGAACACACCGAAGTACGGGATGTCATCTTATCCGGGGGCGATCCGTTGCTCTTGCCTGATCATTTAATCGAACGAATTCTCAAGGCCCTTCGGTCTATCCCTCATTTGGAATTGATTCGATTCGGGACCCGGGTGCCTGGGACCCTTCCAGAACGGATTACCCCGGAATTATGTGAAATCGTCAAGCAGTACCATCCCATTTATATGAATTTGCATTTTAACCATCCGGATGAGTTGACCCCGGAAGTGAAGGAAGCCTGTGGGCGTTTAGCGGATGCGGGAATCCCTTTGGGAGCACAAACGGTATTGCTCAAAGGAGTCAACGATGACCCCGACATCATGAAACGCCTCATGCATCAATTACTTCTTGCCCGAATCAAACCCTATTACTTGTATATGGCGGATCTCACCAAGGGCACCAATCATTTTCGAACGACCGTGGAAACCGGTTTACGAATTATTCAAGCGCTTCAGGGCCACACGAGTGGCATGGCGGTTCCACATTTTGTGATTGATGCCCCAGGCGGCGGTGGGAAGATCCCGTTATTGCCGAATGAATATCTGTTAAATTTGGATGACAAGGGGGCCGTGCTCAAAAATTTCGAAAATAAAACGTATCATTACCCCCAACCCTCAACGAATGACAAAAAAGAATTGCCGATGGTGAACACATCCGCTTCGCGTGATATGTGTAGTGCCGGGGCGATGGATGATCATTGATGGCCTCTTCACGTAAATCAGGCATTCTTCCATTCCAACGATTGCGTACGCTTGTCCGTCAGGGTGCCATTTGCGCCGATGTGCCCATTGCGCAAGAGCAGATCCAACCAGCCAGTCTGGATCTACGATTAGGCACGAAAGCCTATCGATTGCTCAGCAGTTTTCTTCCCGAACCCTCCGATCAACAGGCGCAATTCACCATTGAAGATCTGTATCGATCGGATCTGGTGATGTACGACATGGATTTAAGCGAAGGGGCCATTCTAGAAAAAGGGCATGTCTATTTAGTGCCGTTGATGGAACGACTCAAGCTGCCCAAAGATGTCCGGGGCCGGACGAACCCCAAAAGTTCCACGGGCCGATTGGATATTTTTACCCGCGTGGTGACCGATCTTCATGTGGGGTTTGATGAAGTACGGGCGGGCTATCAGGGGCCGTTATTTTTGGAAATTGTCCCGCGGTCGTTTACCATTCGAGTGCATGCGGGTTTGGCATTGAACCAATTGCGGCTGATGTCAGGGAAGCCCTTGGTGTCAGATACATCTCTACGGGCTGTTCATCGCAAAACCCCGTTGTTGTGCCATAATGGGGAAGATGGAGAGACCGACCGACCATTACCCGTTAAGGATCTACGCGTGGATAATGGATTGTTTCTACGAGTGGATTTACGAGGCAACGCCGACGAAGGCCAGGCGATTGTCGGATACAGAGCGAAGAAAAATAGTCATATTGTTGATTTGAGTAAAATCGGGCATTATTCGGCAGCGGATTATTGGGAGCCACTCCATCGTAATAGTACGGCGACCATGCTCTTAGAACCTGAGGAATTTTATATTTTGGCCTCCAAAGAACGGATTCAAGTGCCGCCAGGATATTCGGCAGAAATGGTGGCCTATGAAGCCGCCTGTGGAGAATTGCGGACTCATTATGCGGGATTTTTCGATCCGGGATTTGGCTATGCCAACCCTACTCGCAAAGGGACGCAGGTGGTGCTCGAAGTGCGGCCACATGATGTACCATTTCGGATTCAAGATGGGCAAACCTTTTTCAAAGTGATGTACGAACATATGCAAGACATTCCAACCCAACTCTATGGTTCTTCCATGGGGTCATCGTATTCTCAGCAAGGGCTGACGTTAAGCAAACATTTTAAGTGGTAAACATGAGTACCGACGCAGATCAGCAACCCACTGAAGATCCTGTTGCCCCGAAACCTCCTGCCCGTCCACCGGTTCAGGATGAGGAGGTGGAAGAACAGGAAAATCGTCAAATGCAGGTGGCCATGAAAATGGTGGGGTCAGCTATGGTCTTCATTGGATTTTTGCAAGTCTTTCTTTCCGTGAATACCGGCGCCGAAATCAGTATTTTCCCCATGATGATTTATTTTTTTGGCATGGCGCTGTGGGCCTATTCCTCGGTGGACACTCCCATCATTCGGTATGTCGTGATGGCGCTGTCACTCCTTGCGGCGATGGCGTTCATGCATTTCGGGGAAGTCTTGTTTTGGCATAAATATGCCATTTACTGGGGCACCGTCGGCATGGTCGTCTTTTTCATGTTTCAAACGCCTAAAAAACCAGCCAATTTGTAAACGGCTCTACCCAATCCGCACGTAACCCTGTCGTTTTCGTCTCTCTTGAATGAGTATTGCGGTCATCATTCCTGTCTTCAATGAAAAGGACACCCTGCCTTCTTTGCTCAATGAGCTTCTGCCATTAGGGTTTGAAGACATCATTCTGGTGGATGGGGGGAGTCAAGATAGAACCGTGGAAGCAGTAAACACGTTTCTAAAAGCCACGCCTCATTGCCATTGCCGAATGATGGCTGCCCCAAAGGGCCGGGCGAGGCAAATGAATGCGGGGGCGGCAGAAGCCACAGCCGACCTACTCCTTTTTTTGCATGCCGATACGCACTTGCCGCACAATGCCAAAAGCCTGATCGAGCAGGCCATGAAAAATTCTGAGTACGTTGGAGGCCGGTTTGATGTGCGGTTTCCATCCGATGAAGGCTATGCTTGGGTGGTGAGCCGTATGATGAATTATCGTTCACGGTACTCGGGAATCTGTACTGGCGATCAAGCTCTGTTTGTGCGTCGAGCCGTTTTCGAATCCATGGGAGGCTTTGCCGACATCCCTCTGATGGAAGACATTGAATTCAGTCAACGATTGAAACAAAAGGGAACCGTCGTGGCTTTAGAAGAAACCGTCACAACCTCATTCAGACGATGGGAGCAGCAAGGTCCGCTCCGAACCATTTTGCAAATGT
>JAOUNC010000311.1 GCA_029881175.1 Nitrospirota bacterium
TAGAAGTGAAGGGGGATGTGGCGGTTGGGATGACAATTGAGGTAACGGGTGACATCTCTATTCGAGGGGCTGTTGAACGAGCACGTATTAAAGCCGGACAGAGCATTCGTGTGAGCGGAGGTATCCTCGGTGGAGAAAGTGTCGAAGCCATAGACGAAAAAAATCTGGAATATACGCTTGAAGCCGGTGCCGATATCGAAGCCAATTTTGTGAACCTTTCCACCCTGAAAGCGCACAATAATATTGTCGTCAAGGAATATATTCTTAACAGCTATGTGAAGGCAGGCCATGAGTTACTCTTAGGTCAGCCAAATGGAAAAGGTGTGTTGGTTGGTGGAAAAAGTGAAGCAGGTCATCGTGCGTTGATTAAGCAAGTCGGCAATGAGAGCTATATGCCAACCCGCCTCACCGTCGGGCATCTGAGTAAGCTCTATGCGGAATATCAAAATTTAACAAAAGAACTTACGGTGCGGATGAACGAAAAAGAGCAATTGCAAAAAATCCTGGAGAAGGTTGAGCAAAGTCAAAGCGTCGTTCTTGGGAGAATGCCTGTCGATAAAACCACGAAGATTGAGAACACCATCCAGGTGATCAATGAAAAGATGTCAAGAATACAGCAGCAATTGCTGGCCCTCGAACCTGAAATCGCTTTGCAGAAGAAGGCGACGATTACGGTGATGAGGACCATTTATCCTAACGTTGTGCTCACCATTAATGGTACGACCAAACGGTTTCCTACGCAGACAAGTGGGAAGAGGTGGATGCAATCGGGTGATGAGCTCGTTGAGCAGAAAACAAAGGAATAGAGCTATGCTTGTTGACAGCATTATGAGTCGAAATGTGCATTGTGTCTTGCCGAGTGTGACCTTGGAGGAATTGTGCAATATTTTTAAACAGGTGCCGTATCATCATCTGCTTGTGGTGCAAGAGGGTGAATTGTTGGGCATTATCTCTGATAGAGATGTCCTGCGTACCTCAAGCCCCTTTATTGACACCGCACGAGCGACCGCTCAAGATCAAGCGCTTTTACAAACAACAGCTCAAGAAATCATGTCCACGGCATTAATCACGGTGCAGCCAGACACCTTAATTGATACGGCAGTCATTCTTTTATTGGAGCACAGTATTTCATGTTTGCCCGTGGTCTCGAATGCTGAGGCGATAGAGGGCATTCTGACCTGGAAAGATATGCTGAAGTACTATGTGTATATCCGCTAATCCGTCTTCATAAATCAGACGGTTTTTCATCGCACATCCTCCCAATAGCATGATTCCTTCTTCCGCAATGGTCAGGGCGTTTCAAAATTCTGATTCTTGTGGCCATTGAGGAACAGTCGCGCCATACTCCAAACCTGTCCTATCGTAGTAATCTTTTAGAATCCTTTCGGCACAGCGCTCACCCGGCGCTAATTCCTTTAAGCTTTTTCCATTGTGGATTGAAAGATCGTTTTACACGAAACTCTGAGCCTAAAAACAGCCGTTGCTGTGGTGAACCACCGCCCATGCTTCGACAATCTCAGCACGAACGGTGTTTGACGCCCTCACCCAAATGGTGAAGAGTCCGTTCGCCCTGAGCAGCCTGCGGAGTGGGCGTGTCGAAGGGTTCCGAGCCTGCCAACTGCCGTTTTTAGGCTGAACATTGTATTGGTAGAAAGCTCAGGGGGGCTTCCTAAGAAGATTGTTAAAGCCTCGTTAGATTGAATCGAGGCGTGAAGGTATTATGTGGAAGAACCCTTAAGTGCCAACCGTCTCCCGGGTCGTGAGAAATGGCCTTCAGCGGGTAAAAAGGGCGATTTCCACATCGACGCACGTTTCAAATGACAGTTTGTATGGGAAGCAAGATAGCCAGACTCCCTCAGCGAGGTCCAATTGTCTGCGTATCTGGGTCTTTTGTCTCTCACCTGTCCCTGGGCCTTTCGGTTGATTGTTGCGTGGTGCAAATCTAAATTAATATCACAAGCCTTGTAACCAGTGGGTTGCACGAAAAAAGGGGGGTTCTTCAGTCATCTTTTAACTTGGAGGCAACATCATGTCAGCACAGCCCGATATCATTTACACCAAAGTGGATGAAGCACCTGAATTGGCGAGTGGGTCGTTTTTGCCAATTATTCAATCCTTTGCCAAGACGGCTGGTGTGAACGTTGGTACAAAGGATATTTCGCTCGCCGGGCGCATTATTGCGCAGTTTTCGGATCGCTTGAAGCCTGAACAACAGCAACCGGATGATCTCGCCTTGCTGGGTGAAATTGTGATGTCACCGGAATCCAATGTCATCAAGCTCCCCAATATCAGTGCCTCTCTCCCTCAAATTAAGGGTGCCGTGAAAGAATTGCAATCCCAGGGGTATGCGATACCGGACTACCCGGAGGATCCAAAAAATGATGAGGAAAAAGCCATTAAAGCCAAGTTCGACAAGGTCAAAGGTAGTGCCGTAAATCCAGTACTGCGACAAGGCAATTCGGATCGTCGAGCTTCTACGTCTGTGAAGCAATATGCGCAAAAGAATCCGCACCGAATGGGAAAATGGACGAAAGATTCAAAAACCCATGTGGCCCATATGACAGGTGGTGACTTCTTCGGCAACGAAAAATCCGCAACGATTACGGAGCAATCGGCAGGAAAAGGCCGCATTGAATTTGTTGGCGGGGATGGTAACACGAAAGTGTTGAAAGATAATTTGACGTTCAATAACGGGGATGTGGTTGATGCGACGAAGATGAGTGTCAGCGCGTTACGGCAATTTTTTAGAGATCAAGTGGCAGATGCAAAGAAAGATTCGGATGTGCTCTTCTCGTTACACATGAAGGCCACCATGATGAAGGTCTCCGATCCCATTATCTTCGGACATTGCGTGACAGTATTTTTCGAAGACGTGTTCAAAAAGCATGACAAGGTCTTTAACGAGTTGGGCGTGAATGTGAATAACGGGTTAGGCGATGTCTATGCCAAAATCGGGAAATTGCCTGAGGCGCAACAAGAAGAAATTAAAGCGGATATTCAAGCGGCACTGAAGAATGGGCCGACGATGGCGATGGTGGATTCTGATAAAGGGATTACCAACTTGCATGTCCCGAGTGACGTGATTATCGATGCCTCCATGGCGGCGGCGCTTCGGACTTCTGGAAAAATGTGGGGACCCGATGGCAAGGAACATGACATGAAAGCCATTATCCCCGATCGAAGTTATGCCGGAATTTATCAGGCCGTGGTCGATTTCTGTCGGGAGAATGGAGAATTTAATCCTGCCACCATGGGCAGTGTGCCCAACGTTGGTCTGATGGCGCAGGCGGCGGAAGAGTACGGGTCGCATGACAAAACGTTTGAAGCCCCAGGCAAGGGTATGATCCGAGTCATCGATGGGGCAGGGAAAGAATTGCTGCAACACGAGGTTGAAAAGGGAGACATTTGGCGGAGTTGTCGCACCACAGATATCGCCATTAAAGACTGGGTCAAATTGGCCGTAAACCGGGCGAGGCTGTCTTCAACCCCGGTGGTGTTCTGGCTGAACAAGGACCGGGCACATGATGCCCAGATTATCGCGAAAGTAAATCGATACCTAAAGGATCATGATACAAAGGGTTTGGATATTCAAATAATGCCACCGGTTGAGGCGATGAAGCATTCCCTAAAACGAGCAAAAGACGGCAAAGACACCATTTCTGCCACGGGAAATGTGCTTCGAGATTATCTCACCGATCTCTTTCCGATCTTGGAATTGGGCACTAGCGCCAAAATGCTATCTATTGTTCCGTTAATTAATGGTGGCGGGCTGTTTGAAACCGGAGCTGGCGGATCGGCTCCCAAGCATGTGCAGCAGTTTGTCAAAGAAGGACATTTGCGATGGGATTCGCTGGGTGAATTTCTTGCCTTGGCTGAATCGTTTGCACATCTGAGCCGAGCCAAGAAGAATAAAAAGGCGCAAGTCCTCGCGGAAACGCTAGACCGTGCAACTGGTCAACTCATGGATAATCGAAAGGCGCCGGGTCGAGAATTGGGTGAATTGGATAATGCCGGGTCCCATGTGTACGAAGCCATGTATTGGGCCAAAGAACTGGCAGCCCAAAATGACGACCCAGAACTGAAGGCAAAGTTTACGCCTGTCGCTAAAGAGCTAGAGGCCAATATCGATAAAATTCTTGAAGAATTCCAAGC
>JAOUNC010000312.1 GCA_029881175.1 Nitrospirota bacterium
CAGCAATAAACTGAATGAGATCATGAAGGTCATGGCCATGATCGCCACCCTCTTTATTCCTTTGACACTCATTGCTGGCATTTATGGCATGAACTTCAAACACATGCCCGAACTGGAATGGGCATGGGGATATCCTCTCGTCTTAGCCATCATGGGCATCTCCGCAGGCGGGATGGTGTGGGTCTTTCGTAAAAGAAAATGGCTGTAACGCAACCTTCCAGGAATTTCTTCAGATCATTGCACAAGCATGTCCTCAGGATCATACGTTCCCTACCTGAATGGACGGACGACAAATCACCATCTATAGTGCTTTAACGATCAAATACGTCCTTTACCCTCACCCCAACCCTCTCCCTGAAAGGGCGAGGGGGTTAGGAATGTCTTATTTGAAAATTAAAATTCTATAAGAGAACGAGACGATCCGTTCACATGATTCATCCATGTTCACCGGAGAAAGGGCCAACATGACTACCGAACAAGGTCTTATTTTTGCGTGTATCTTAAACAGAAAAGGCGATTCTTCATCGCTCACTTGGCAGGAGATTCACGCATGGTCCTCTCAGCAAGGCCCGTTATGGGTTCACCTTGATCGGGTGGGTACCGACAGTCAACAATGGCTTCAGGAGAACAGTGGCTTGAACGAAATCGTCGCCGAAGCGCTTCTCGAAGAAGAGACACGACCCAGGATCATGGTCCTGGATGACAGCCTGTTTCTCACGCTTCGAGGCGTGAACCTCAATCCAGGTGCAGACCCGGAAGATATGATCTCGATTCGTCTCTATATCGAGGCCAATCGCGTGATCACCGTGCGGCATCGTCCCCTGATGACACTTCAAGATATTCGTTCAAGTCTGGCTGGCACCAACGGACCCAAAAACACAGGAGAATTTTTAACCGTGTTGGTTGATCGACTGATGGAACGGATGGCCCCTGTGATCAGTCAATTAGACGAAGAAATTGATGAAGCCGAAGAACAGATCATCGGCCAGGCAAGCTACCAGCTTCGCAGTCAACTCGGCATCCTTCGGCGCCAAGTCATTTCATTTCGCCGGTATATTTCACCCCAACGAGAAGTCATCGCTCAGCTCCATCACGCACAACTCTCGTGGTTGACTGCACCCCAGCGGGCCAGCATTAGGGAAGTTGCGGATCATTTAGTTCGCTATGTCGAAGACCTTGATGCCGCGCGTGATCGCATGGGAGTCATGCAAGAAGAATTAACGAATAAGCTCTCTGAGCAAATGAACAAGACGATGTATATTCTCACCGTATTGGCTGGCATTTTTCTTCCAATCACGTTCGTGACCGGCTTACTTGGAATCAATGTCGGGGGCATCCCCGGCTCTGAAGATCCTTGGGCGTTCACCACTGTCTGCTTGACATTAACCGCTGCAGGCCTGTTGCTGGTAGGCATCTTTCGTTGGTTAAAATGGTTATAACACCATCGCAACACACCTGAAGAATAACGAACGCATCCCGGCCGCAATACATTACTGGGAGTGTTGAATAATAATAATTCCCAAGGGCATATTGGCCCACAGGCACGTTGGGTATCGGAGGCCTCGGGGCGGTTCAAAAAAGCATACCCTGAGCGTTGTCGATGGGTTCGTCCAGGCCTGTCCTGAGCGTTACCGAAGGGAAGGCCGCAGCCAGTTTTGCGCGCAGAGCGTACTTCCAGTACGTGAACACGGAAAACTGGCGAGAACGCCGCTGGCGGCTTTTTTCAACAGCCCCATTACTCAGCCGCAGGCCCTTCTTTGGGGAGACGGATTGTAAATGTCGTGCCTTGCCCCTCTGTACTTTCCACGGTAATGGTGCCCCCATGAGCATCCACCACATCTTTGACAATCTTGGTCCCCAGCCCGGTTCCACCAGACTTGCGGCTCACAGCACCATACGTAAAAAGGGTTTGCACGATCTCAGGTGGCATACCTCGCCCGGTGTCGGTAAAGGACAACAAGACCTCCTGCCCATTTTCAGAAAGGTCGCCAGTGATCGTGACCGAACCACCAGCGGGGGTCTCAGGTATAGCATTGTTGACCAGGTTATAAAAGGCATTAAACAGCCGTTGTTCATCTGCCCGCACAATAGGCAGAGACTCTAATCCCTGGGTGTGCAATATCACCCCTCTCTCACTGGCATACAAGTGAAGAGCATCCACCACTCCCTCGACAATTTTCGCTACCTGGCAGGCAGCAAACGTGGGTTGACTGCTGCTCCCCTTCACCGCATCGCCAATTTCTTTCACCCGATCTTGTATGCGACCGCTTCCTCTCCGCGTCATCGCAATAATATCTTTACACAAATCCTGAGTGGTTCGAGCTTTATCCCCCACTTCGGAAGGTAAGTGCAGAAAATGTTCATCCAACTCGTCCTCCAATAGGTTCATTCCCATTTGTATAGGTGTCAGCATGTTTTTGACATCATGTCCGATATCGGCAAGACGACGGCTGACCTCGGCCAGCTTGGCTTCTTCTAACAGGCGCCGTTCTAAGCGTTGCCGTTCCGTCAAGTCTTGCATAAGTTTCCAGAGAGTGAAGCTGAAAACTCCAAAGGTCAACACGATGCCCCATGCCATGGTCAGAACCGTAAAAGTCTCCTTTTTATGTGCGAGATCATGGAGGTGAGTAATATCTATGACGTCTTCATTATGGAGATCCAAAATTTGTTTTCGGATCTGAGCCATGAGCTGCATCCCTTCCCCGGCAAGAAGAGCATTGATGGCTGCTGGCTTTCCTTGCGCTTCACGTAAATCCAGTATCTTCTGAAGAAGATCAAGCCGATGAAGAATCAATTCCTTTAAATTTGGAAACACATCGTCGTGGCGTTTCTGAGTAATGGGCAATTTTTCTAAAGAAGCAATTCTCCCTTGAGTGCTTTCAACAGCTTTGCGATAGCTTTCAAGAAGCTGTGCGTCATCCGTAAGAAGATACTCACGTTGATGATCCTCTGCTTCCTTCAATTCAACAAACAATCTTAATAATTCATCTGCGACCTCCTCCGTGTGGATGACCGATTCAAAAGTTTTCACCGTTTGATGAAGACTCCAGAAAGAAATCCCAAGGGTTATCAGGATAATGAGAAAACTAAGGCCAAAACCAAAATGGGTAACCCTATTGAACGAAAATATTTTGGGAATGGTCATACATTTCTCCTTAAGCCTGGCGACAATCAATAGCGACTATTCCAACCATAGCATAGCCACGCTGTCCTGAGGTCTATGGTTCATTTCCGATAGGACTGAGCAGTTTTTGGCGGACGACTAATACTGAGCACTTGGCATAACGAACAACTTTGTGAGAAACACTGCCCAACAAAATGCGACGAAGGCCTGTTAAACCTTTGGACCCCATGACCACGAGATCTGCGCGAATCCGTTGGGAGGCTTTAAGAATCTCCTCTGCGGCTTTGGAATCCATGGAATCATCCACGGCCAGCAACACGTTCATAGATACACTC
The DNA here is from genome assembly GCA_029881175.1 of Nitrospirota bacterium. Lineage (GTDB taxonomy): Bacteria > Nitrospirota > Nitrospiria > Nitrospirales > UBA8639 > Nitrospira_E. Next base: position 3,460 of record JAOUNC010000312.1, read on the forward strand.
CTCCCTCAATGTTCTAAAAAACATTCTCCCTCTGGCCTTATCTTCCGTAACCCCATCGTTATTCCTGTCCTAACCGGTATGGAAAAATTTGCCTTTTCCACAGTCCGCTCATTCATGTCCTTACCCTTCGTCCAATGATGTTTCCTCCCCACGGTAAAATATGTGACCAGCCGAACACAGGCGATTACCTTCGTGCTTCTCAATCGATTGAAGGAAGGGAGACCCGCCTGTGGGAGAGAAACACGTAATTGGAGGTCTCGTGAGGGGTATTCCCCCTGCCTATGGCGTCATACCACGGCTTCACGTATCTTGCTGTCCAAAAATCTGAGCCGATTGCTCATAATAGTTTCTCCGAAGGTTTTTCAGGGCAACGTCTACTGCCGCCTCTTCCATCCCCAGATGAAGCAAGGCCGCGCGGGCGAGTTCTGCGCTGGCCTCAAGGGTCTCCGAAACGGTGAAATGCGCACCCAGCGCACTAAGGTCACGACAGGCAAGAATGTCATGTCCACGGGCAAAAACAGAAATATCGGGGAAGGCAGAATGAAGAGAGGAGACCACTTGTTCTGTCGCATCAAGGTCAGCAATGGAAACGATCACAAGTGGGGCATCGGCAGCCCCGGCCGCTCGTAGAACTTCTGGCCGTTGAGCATCTCCGAAATACACCGATTTCCCTTCTGCTCGCTCGCCATCGC
>JAOUNC010000314.1 GCA_029881175.1 Nitrospirota bacterium
CCCATAGAGATCCACCACGAATTCTGCCTGAACCGAAGCGGCCCATTCTGCACTCACTCCCATGAGGAGACAGAAAGCGAGGAAATATTTCAAAAGCCTTTTCGCCATCATGAAAAAAAATCCTTCTTCCTTCCGGCCGAGAAATCCTTACCACTCTACATTTTCTCTTTAGACCTCTATGAGGAAAATTAATACAGCAAAAACCGTGCGCAGAGGAAACGAAAGGGAAACCTCTCCATTTTCTCAATATTTTAGGGGTGCTCAATTTTTCCCGTGCCTGTTGCCTCGGTCTCCGGTGCGGAAAAATGCGACATTTTTTGAGGATTCTTTATCGAGCATGCCCCTATTTGGAACAGATAACGTGTGGCACGCAAGGGGAAGAGTGACAATGTTGCGGCTGGGCGATGGCAAAAAGGCTTTTCAAGCCCCATCGATCTCGACCGGCTTGTTCCTAAGCATTTTGCTGATATTCAGGTGTGGGGGGAGGCTCGTGAAGATGTTTCGTCAAGAATCTCTCAAAGGACGTCGGCTCTGGATACCTAATAAGAATGTGCGTCTAAACCCCATAGATCCAACCAAGCCCCATGTCATACAACGCTTCTGATGTTTCGTGCATATTTCGTTGTTGCTCAAGATAGATCGGCACAGAGATCCTCTCCTGCTCTCCATGAACACTACGGTCCTGCAGCGAGAGATCGAACATACCCGAGGACAGCGGAGATTTCTTCATCAGACAACACAAATCTCCACATCCCCATGGAAGTATTCGAGACTCCCATATGAATGCTTTCCCACAGCTCTTTATCGGACTTATTTTGAATTGTAGATACCGTGAGATCTGCAACCGGAGGATTAAAGAGGGCATATCCATCGCCTTTGCCCTCCTGACCGTGACAGATTTTACAATGTTTCAAATAGAGCGTTCTTCCCTCCTTAAGATCCCCCTCTTTCGCAAGCGCCCCACCCGGAAGTAGGGACACCACCCAAACCAGGGCCATGAATAAGACAGCAAGACATTTCATCCGACACCTCCGAGACTGATAGATTGAATTTCATCGAGACGCTTATCAAGAAGGCCTGGATTCCCGCCTTCGTGCCTGTGCGTCAAAGGGCTTCCAGCCTTCGTAGCCCACGGGCAACTACGGCGAAGGAGGCTCGGCGCGTGGACACGGGAATGACCGGTATAAAAAAGGCTGAGGCTGGGATCTAACGAATCAATTCGGCAACACATGGCTCACCAGGCTCAGCCTAACACTCCCTCAAGCATCCCTGCGCTCCTTACTTTCGCTGGCAGGGTGCTGGGGCTTTCATCCCCTCTGGCAGACGAGTCCGGATGTCTACGCAGGCTTCATCTAATTGCTCTTGAGAAAATCCATATGCATGCCGCATGGGAACCCCATGTAACTTGGTTCCTCGAAACGAGGCGTTCGTCACATTGGCTCCACGCACATCGGCTCCATAAAAATTCGCACGATCCAGAATCGCTTCTTGCAAGTTGGTTTTGAACATGACCGCGAATTCTAACGTGGCATCGGAAAGATCAGCTTCCACCAAGTTGGCCCAGGACAAATCCACACCTTCTAAATTGGCACGTTGCAAATTGGCTTTGGACAAAAACGCTTCATCCATTTCCGCCCGTACGAGAGAACTTTCGCTCAAATTGGCTCCCAACAAATCCGCTTCCTGGAAATTGGCCCCGGCACATTTGGACTTGTGAAGATTGGCATGATAGAGCACCGCTCGTTCCAACGTGGCTTCACGGAGGTCGGCGTCTTCGAGAATGGCTTCATTGAGATTGGCGGCTCCTAAGTCAGCTGCAGACAAATCGGCCGAACGAAAATCGGCTTCTTGTAAATTGCTCCGGCTCAAATCGGCCTCGACCAGTTTGGCATGGGCAAACAACGCCCGATGAAGGTTGGCTTCCCGGAAATCCGCACCAACCATATACGCCCCTTCACCATTGGCCATTTCCAAATCGGCACCGACCAAGTAGGCTTCCTCCAAATCGGCCCCACGTAAAATACTGGAACGCAATCGAGTCTCCGCCAAATTGGCCTCTCGCAAATCCGCTCCAGCAAAATTGGCTTGACTCAAATCGGCTTTTCGAAAATTCGCAAGACGAAATTTTGCACCGGAAGCATTGGCCCCGCGCATATCTACGGCATACAGTGAGGCTTCAGTCAGATTCGTTTTGTGAAAGTTGACATGGACGAGAATCGCAGCCGTAAAATCGGCACGGGAAAGATTGGCTCCCTGAAAATTCGCGCCACTTAAGTCTTGTTCGCGAAAGTCTGCCCCAGACAATTCCGCTCCACATAAATTGGCCTGTTTTCCTTTGGCGCCATGGTGATCAAAAAGCCATTGAGCATGATCATCTACTATCCGTTGCAATTCTTCACTGGGAACATTTCTCCCATTAAAAGGTCCCTCACACCGAGCTTCCGTACCCGGGATCAGGGATGTTTCCTCGTGTTGATGATCTCCATAGGCAGCAGGAAGCCCTAGACCAAACCCCGTTCCCACGACTATCACCGCACCTAGGGTCAACATGATCCATTCTCCCGTCAACCTTCCTAACCTAAGCCCGAATAAATGTTCCAACAATGTGTCTCCTTCCAGAAACTTTCGACTACGTCAAAGAATTATTATTTTGATTAACCCCGGCCACAGCAAAGCGCATAACTGCCAGCAATTTCTATTCCTTATTCCCAATTCCATGCTCGCAAAAACAGCACACTAAAAGAAGGTGGCTGTCCCATTTAACCCGGCTTGGCAAAGAACACCTTCCCCGGCAAATGAGGGTGGAGGTCATCGAAGTTAGAGCATTTGGAGAACCTTCTGAGCAAGAACCTTGGCCCGGTCAAAATCACTGGCTTCGGTTCCTTTTGAAAAATGGCCGATGGTCGTGAGAATTTTATATTCTCCCGCATAGACAAGAAGGCCTCCCAGCTCCTGATTCCAAACCGAAAAATTTCCAATTCCCTCAACCGCGATCGATTTTTTTAGCACCTCTTCATCGGGTGCCCCCATTTCTTTGAGGCTTATCTCCAAATAGGCTTCAAGTGTTTTCGGGTACTTGTCCTTATTTTCGGGAGCGAACGTGACATTGAGCCCCAATGCTTTTTCGGTGGAAAGCCCATGGTAATTGCACCGGGAATTCACAATTTGCCCACCCTGAAGGGACATCGTCTTTGGAAAGCCCTCTACGACCTGCACCTTCTCTCCCATCACGCCCTCTATCTCTGAGAGAGAGACCATGGTGCAGGCATTGAGTTCTGGGCTAACTTTTCCACTCGTCGGAGATGGTGAATTTTCGCTGGACCCACAACCCACAAACGTAAGAGTGAGGATACAAACGAAAAGGCTTAGAGGGAGATCGACGGTAGAGGTGACATGCTTGTTTTTGTGAGAGATTTTTTTGATCAAGGGAGGTTCTCCTTTTACGATTATGTAGACCTGGAAACAGGATTGCTCGTCATAAATCCCTACACTTACAAGTTTACAATAAATATGGATGAGGTGACATCACCCCACCTTCAAAGGTCTTGGGATTACTATTCCAAGAAGATTATAATGAAAAGATCTATTCAGATGGGCTCAAAGGGAACCCTTCTAACCCGAGACCTCTAATGTTCTATTTAATCAGAGGAAAAAGATCCTTGAAATCCCTGGCGGCATCAATTTCACGTACTTGAATATCAGGATACCACACACCATGAATCAGCTTGTCTCACCAGATCTGGTCAAAAAAATGGTAACCATTCGTCGGGATTTGCATCAACATCCTGAACTCAGTGGCCAGGAGGTTCGTACCGCAGAGGCCATCGTACAGTTTTTAAAAAATGCCGGATTCACCAATATCTCGCAGGTAGCCAAAACCGGGGTGGTCGCAGAACTCTCAGGTCCGTCACATGTGCCTTGTGTCATCTTGAGGGCCGACACCGATGCCCTGCCCATTCAAGAAGAAACCAACCTTGAGTTTTCTTCGATCAACGAGGGCATCATGCACGCCTGTGGCCATGATGGACATACCGCGATGCTGTTAGGAGCTGCCGAACTTTTGGCCAAGGAACCTCAGTTGGCTGCTCCCGTGCGCTTCATCTTCCAACCATCCGAAGAG
>JAOUNC010000313.1 GCA_029881175.1 Nitrospirota bacterium
ATCAGCAAGTCAGATTATGACTCACGAAACGGTCAGTGTAACACCAGATACGGATATACGGACATTGATCTATGTGCTACAGACTAATCATGTGATTCGGGTGCCTGTCATAGATAATAAAGAGGGAAAGCTGATTGGTATCGTCGCAAGACGCGATATTTTGCTTGGTTACGTCGGTTCTGAGCCTGAGTAAAGCATTCAACCTGAAAAGACGGGTTTTTTCTCTCTTTTTGACTTACCCCCAGAACGTTATTCAAGGTCCCCCCTGAGGAGGAAGGGTGGAGTTATACGTTTCAACAAACAATCGAATATTTTACCCGCACGAACTCTCCGTGTTCTCACTACTCTCAAAATCGTTCTTTTGCCCTATTCATATTTGACGTCATTTTTCCTGACGTGAACATACGTAGCGTGAGCAACTGAAAATTTCGGTGACTCTGCCTCTTTTTCTCTCAAAATCGGCTTGCAAGGTCCCAGCGAAAATTGCTTGTTTCATGGGAAGCTGATTGAATATCTTGTTTCATAACCCTCGAAGAGGGTCGGGCGACACATAGAAGTAGTCACTTCGTTGTGAACAGTACTTTAACAAATACGCCATTTACCCTCACCCCCAACCGTTCGTTCCTCTCTCGGAACAAACCCCTGGTAGAGCGAGGGAGTTCTGAATGTTTTATTGAAAGTTGAAATTCGAAAGCGAAGCGAAATTTGCTTTATGCCCAAAGATGACAGCATAAGCCAAAGTCTTTCAGATACGAAATTCGAGGCTCTCCCATGGCATACATTGTCTGGTGGGGAAGTCGCGGAACGTTTGAGCGTTGATCCTCAGATCGGCCTGAGCCCATCCGAAGTCCAACGACGGGTGAACGCCTATGGTCCAAATGAAATTCTGGATCGCCCACCCCGGAGTCTCTGGTGGATGTTCTTGGATCAATTCACCGATTTCATGATTCTTGTTTTGATTGCCGCTGCGGTTGTTTCAGGCATCATTGGTGAACCACTGGATGCTCTCGCCATTGTTATCATTGTGTTGCTGAATGGGGTCATTGGGTTTGTGCAAGAATTTCGAGCAGAGCGCGCCATGGCTGCTTTGAAAATGCTTGTCCCTCGAAGCGCAAAGGTCTGTCGAGGGGGGCAAACGGTGAGCATATCTGTTGCCGAACTTACCAATGGCGATATGGTCATTGTTGAGGCAGGTGACCTCGTTCCAGCTGATCTTCGGTTAATTGACACGAGCCAGCTGAGAGTCGACGAAGCGGCGTTAACCGGGGAGTCGGTGCCTGTTGAAAAACACACTGCCAGTTTGACCACTGTCGAACTTCCCGTTGGTGACCGTCTCAACATGGCATACAAAGGCACCGTCGTAACTTACGGCCGGGCCACCGGGGTTGTGATCGCCACTGGTATGGCCACTGAGCTTGGGAAGATTGCTGGTCTTTTGCAGAAGGAAGAAGCCGTTCAGACTCCTTTGCAAAAACGATTAGCCCGATTCGGACAACGTTTGGCCTTGGCCATTCTCGCCATCTGCCTTTTCGTGTTTGTGTTAGGAGTGCTTCGAGGGGAACCGGTCGTTCTAATGTTTCTCACGGCTGTCAGTCTCGCTGTCGCGGCTATCCCGGAGGCGCTTCCAGCCGTTGTGACCATTTCATTAGCATTGGGCGCACATAAGATGGTTAAAAAGCATGCCCTGATCCGGCGACTGCCTGCTGTGGAAACCTTGGGATCAGTCACCTACATTTGTTCTGACAAGACCGGAACCCTTACCCAGAACAAAATGCGGGTGGAGCAATTCTATGCGAATGGGCAATTGGTCAAGGAAGATAGCCAAGCAGAGATGGAGGGCGAGCCTTGGGAGTTGCTTTACCAGGCCATGGCCTTAAGTAACGATGCAACGGGGAACGACAAGGGAGAAGTGATCGGCGATCCAACCGAAGTGGCTCTTTACTTGGCTGCGCGGGAAGCGAAGTACGACAAGGAGGTTCTTGCGCTCACTTCGCCGCGTCTGGGGGAGATCCATTTTGACTCCACTCGTAAACGCATGACGACCTTTCACCAAAGTCACGAAGGGGTCGTGGCGTTCACCAAGGGGGCCCCAGAAGAACTGGTGGACCAATGTGACACGGTCTTAGACGAGTCCGGCCAAACGCCTATCTGCAAAGAAGCGATTTTGGAACATGCAGAACAGATGGCTACCAACGGCTTGCGCGTGTTGGGGATTGCCTTTCGCAAGTGGCCTCAGATGCCAACCGTTCTTTCGCCTGAAAGCAATGAATGTCAACTGACCTTTTTAGGGCTAGTCGGGTTGATTGATCCCCCAAGAAAAGAAGTCTTGAAGGCTGTGGCCCTTTGCAAAACAGCCGGGATTACGCCCGTAATGATCACAGGGGACCACCCCGCTACGGCGCGAGCGATCGCGGTCCGTCTGGGAATCATGGCAGAAAGTGACGAGGTCATCACTGGGCAGGAGTTGACGCAGCTTTCGTTGCAACAAATGGAAGAGCGAGTCACGCATATCCGGGCCTATGCCAGGGTCGCGCCTGAGCAGAAAATTAATATCGTGAAGGCCCTCCAGAAAAAAGGTGAATTTGTCGCAATGACCGGTGACGGGGTGAATGATGCTCCAGCTCTCAAAGGTGCCGATATAGGCGTGGCGATGGGGATCGCGGGAACTGATGTCTCACGGGAAGCTTCTCACATGATTCTCTTGGACGATAACTTTGCCACCATTGTGACTGCTGTGGCGGAGGGGCGCCGAATCTTCGATAACATTCGAAAATTTATCAGGTACACCATGACCAGTAATGCAGGGGAAATCTGGACGATTTTTTTGGCGCCATTCTTGGGACTTCCTCTTCCGTTTCTGCCGATTCACATTTTGTGGATTAACTTAGTGACCGACGGTTTGCCAGGGTTGGCTTTGGCGTTGGAGCCAGCCGAGAAGGGCCTTATGGAAAGACCGCCAAGACCTCCTCAAGAAAATATCTTCGCCCATGGCATGTGGCAGGACATTGTTTGGGTGGGGCTGCTCATGGGTAGCATGTCGCTCTTGGCCCAGGGTTGGGCGTATCACACGGGATCGACTCACTGGCAGACGATGGTCTTTACGGTGTTGACCTTGTCTCAGCTGGGTAATGTGTTGGCAATGAGGTCCGAGAGAGAGTCCTTGTTTCAGCAAGGACTATGGTCGAATCCTAAACTCTTCGGCGTTGTTCTTTTTACCGTTGCCTTGCAAATGGCCACAATTTATATTCCCTTTCTCAATCAGATTTTTAAAACCACCCCGCTTACCCTGAACGAATTAGTGATTTGCATTGGTCTGTCTATGGTGGTTTTTGCGGCTGTTGAAATCAAGAAGTGGATCATCCGACGAAGACCGTCATGTTCGGCATGAATAAAAATTTCATGCTCTGAGGGTATTGTCCACTTCGCGCCAAGAGATCGAATCCTCGGCTGAATCCTCCATGACAACATGGCTGACAAAACCAAAAGTTGCGTTGGTGCCTTCAATGCCTCCTAAGAGGACCATGAGATCATGGTCCGGCGAGGCACTCCAGATTCGCCCGAAGGACTGCACCAGTTTTACCCACCAGGGAAAGGGGTGATTGCCCCACCCTTGGAGGGGATGTGCTGAGATCGACGCATCCTTCCAACAATTTCCCTGTTCTATGCGAAACCGGTATTGCTGATCTTTCGTAAGCGCCACTCCGCTGTAATTTTGGCGTTCGTCGGCAAAGACGTAAAATGAAATGGGATTGCCAGGTTCCAATTCTGCCGCAGGACCGGGAGCGGAACTCCCTCTAAAATGTTGTGCTTTGAGTTTTTTGAGGGGGAGGTTCGTGTTGCTTGGGTCGCAACTATTGTCATCATCCGCGTTATGAACACAGCCATGTAAGAATACGACGAGCAACAGGGGGAGGAGTACCCATACGTCCAAGCGAATCGTTGTCTGTTTCGCATGCCGAGGACGGGAAACGTCGTGCGAGCCATGATAGGGTGTTCCTACGAGATATCTAACGGGTATCTGGGGGCCTGGTTGTGAAGATGCCCTTATACGGCTTTTACCCCTCCACGATGACCACGTCCTGGGGCGGGTCATTATGTTCCTTGCCGCCAGCCCGTTCCC
>JAOUNC010000017.1 GCA_029881175.1 Nitrospirota bacterium
CCGGCAGGCACACCAGGAATGCTGCTCGTGAAGGGCCCCAATGTGATGGTTGGTTACTTAGGACGGGAAGATCTGACCGCACAAGCCCACCACGAGGGATGGTACATCACCGGTGACATTGCTCAATTTGATGAAGACGGATTTCTCATCATCACCGACCGACTGTCACGATTTTCAAAAATCGGGGGAGAAATGGTCCCACATGGACGGGTTGAAGAAGCCCTGCATCAAGCCATTGACGCTGAAGGGATGATGCTAGCCGTTACGGCCATTCCGGATGATCGCAAAGGCGAACAACTGGTCGTCTTACACCTGCTCGACGAATCAGACATCCCCAATTTACTCGAAAAAACGGCCGCCAACGGCCTTCCCAATCTGTTTCTTCCCAGACGCGACAACTTCATCAAAGTCGACCACCTGCCGATCTTAGGAACCGGGAAGTTGGATTTACGTGCTCTCAAGCGCCTCGCGCTGGAATATACAACCAAGTCAGACCGCTCCTCTGAGAAAACGTAGCCTGTCTCTGGCATTCCTGACAGGGAGGAACAGATGACCGCCATGCCCCAACTCAAACAACGGGAAAAATCTCTCATCGATTGCCACGTGCATCTAGCTGCGTTGCCGGAAGGCACCAACGGCTGCCTGATTTCCGAGAAAATGTTGAAGAGCCCGCTTTTCCGCTTTTTATTATGGAAGCACCAACTGTCGCCCACTGATCCTGCGGCAGCCAATCGGAAATACATCCAAGATCTATTGGAGGAATTACGTGCATCACAACATGTGCAACAAGCCGTGTTATTGGGAATGGATGGGGTCTATACTAATGATGGTCGAATGGATCCCCATGCAACGGAGTTTCTCATCAGTAATGACTATGTTCTGGAGCAAGCCAAGGCACACCCCAACGAATTTTTAGCTGGCGTGTCCATCAACCCGCAACGCATCGACGCCATTGAAGAGCTCCAGCGTTGCGCAGAATTGGGAGCCACGCTTGTGAAGGTCCTCCCCAATGCCCAGCAATTCGATCCTGGACATTACCGTTACAAAAAATTCTACCGGGAGTTAGCCAGACTCGGCCTTCCCTTACTCAGTCATGTGGGATATGAATTTAGCCTGATCGGCAAAGATCAATCCGTCGGTGACCCAAACCGCCTGCAGACCGCCCTGGAAGAAGGGGCCACCGTCATCGCCGCCCATGGCTGCAGCTATGGACTGATGGTGTATGAAAAGTTTTATCCAACGATTTTGCAATTCGTCAATCGGTATCCCAATTTCTATGCCGATATTTCAGCCCTCACACTCCCCAATCGACTCGGCATGTTACTCAAACTCCGCCACCATCCAGAAATTTTCGACCGCTTGATTTTTGGTACCGATTATCCCCTCTCGGTCTTTCATCTCCCTCTGTGGGGTCTCGCATCTTTCTCCACCATTCGCCGCATGATGCTGACCACGAATCGGTTCGACCGACAATACCTCGTCTGCCAAAACATGGGACTAGGCTTCGTATCCTTCAACACCATCATCCAATCAACTCAACCCTCGCTCCCATCAGATGCCCTTCCCTCCACGGACATCTAAAGCCACACACCTTTTCGCATTGCCTCGTTCCCTATAAAGATTCGCTGAAAAAACTCCGAAAACATCTATCAATAGTGCCTTGAGATCATCCCCAAGAAAAGGTGTAAGGGGCCGATGGATGAACAGATAGGATCCATCGGGTCCGCTTACTCAATAGGAGAACCTCTATCATGAGCCGTGTATTAATTACTGATGATTCATTACTTCAACGCAAAACTCTTTCTGCTATCGTCGCCGAGGCCGGGCACCAAGTGGAGACAGCCTGCAACGGCCAAGAAGCCCTTGAAAAAATCCGGACCAACCCGCCCGATTGCATGCTGTTGGACATGCTCATGCCCATCATGGATGGAATCCAAGTTCTCGAGCAGTTGGAATCTCAAGGCGTCAAAATACCGGTCATCGTTCTCACCGCCGATGTACAGGAATGGTTGAAGGACCGATGCCTGGAATTAGGCGTCAAGACATTCTTAAACAAACCCGTGAAACAAGACCACTTGCGACAAGCCCTAGAAAACATTTTCTCTGCCACGGTACCCACGGAGGCTCCGTGCTGATAAGTGGCTTGCAGGTTGAGACCCCACAAAAGGGTCTTCAGGAAGGTCAACATCGCGACCAATTCCAAAACATTCACCTATACCCAAAAGGCCTCTTGTTGAAAATCCACCTGACGTCAAAAAAGGAGCATGGCCCCTGATGAGCCGAATTCTCATTACCGATGATTCATCATCTCAACGCATTATCCTATCCGGCATCCTCGAAAAACTAGGGCATGAAGTGGAGACAGCCTGCAACGGCCAAGAAGCCCTTGAAAAAATCCAGACCAACCCGCCCGATTGCATGCTGTTGGACACCTCATGCCCATCATGGATGGTCTCCAAACACTTGAAGCCTTAAAGGCCAGAAACATCACAGTGCCCATCATCATGCTCACGGCTGACATCCAGGAATGGCTGAAAGCCCGATGCCTCGAACTCGGTGCCACCATGTTTTTGAATAAACCGATCAAGCAGGCCAAATTACAGGAGGCGTTACAACAGATTCTCCCTACACCACAACCCACGGAGATCCCATGCACATAAGTCCCGAGCAACTGGATGCCCTACAAGAATTGCTGAACATTGGCGTGGGACGAGCCGCTGGATCGCTCAATCAAATGTTGGAAAAACCGATCCGTTTGCATATCCCATTTATTCAACTAGGGAAAATGGAGGAACTTTCTCAAGAAGTCCAGAAAATGAAGGACACCACATTGTCCTCCGTGCAATTACCCTTTACAGGAACAGTTTCCGGAGCCTCCTGCCTACTCTTTCCTACCAAAAGCGCGAAAGCATTGGTCCTCGCCTTAACGGGAGAATCAGAAGATCCAGACACCATGGATTCCCTGCGGGAAGCCACACTCACCGAAATTGGCAACATTGTGCTGAACGGCGTCATGGGCTCATTGGCCAATATTCTCAAACATCAACTCATCTATTCGGTGCCGTTTTATCAAGAAACCTCGATACAGGAATTACTACAACCCACACCCTCAGATTCTTCAGAAATCATCCTTTGGGCTCAAACTCAATTTACCATTCAGGAGTACAATTTAACGGGAGACATCATGCTCATGTTCGGGGTTCCTGACTTGGGGCTCCTCGTGAGCGCCGTCAGCGAAACCCTGTTTTCCTCTACCGGGCCACATGCCTCAACTTGATACCTCCCTCAACCTTGAAATCCTTGATCATCTTCCCCAAGGCGTGTTCATCATGCGTCGGGATGGAATCATTGCTTTTTGGAACCATTGCCTGGAAAATTGGACAGGCATTCTCAAATCCACCATCGTTGGGAGTTCCATTGAGACTCATTTTCCTCATTTAAGCACCCCCAAATATACCTCACGATTTGAGCCCCTGTTCCAAGGGGGCCCCCCAGCCACATTCGCGTCGCAGTTTCATCCGCAATTTCTGCCGTGCACCCTTCCCAATGGCCAACCACGAATTCAGCAAACCACGGCCAAAGCCATATGGGACAATCACGCCCAAGAATGGAAGGCCTTGGTCATCATTCAAGATATCTCCTCCCTACATCGGCAAGTTGCGGAATCCCAACGCCTCCGGAAACAGGCGCAGACAGAAATCGTCGAACGCCAGAGACACCAACGTCTACTTGAGGCCATTCGTCACATCGAATCAACCTTTATTTCTAACCAAAATGCCGATCAAACCTTCAATCAAGTCCTTATTCAATTATTAGCGATATCAGAGAGTGCCTATGGCTTTATTGGAGAAGTGCGCTATCAGGATGGGAAGCCCTATCTTACGACTCATGCCATCACCAATATTGCTTGGAATGAAGAAACCCAAGCCCTCTATGATCGGTATGCTCCAAACATGGATTTCTTCAATCTCCATACGCTGTTTGCAAGGGTGTTAACAACCGGAGAACCCATCATTGCAAATGATCCTCTGCCTAATCCCAGGAGCGGGGGACTTCCAGAAGGCCATCCAGCGCTCAATGCCTTCCTTGGAATTCCTATATTCCATGGCGGTCAATTTTTGGGAATGGCGGGCCTAGGCAACCGAGCCCAAGGGTATGATTCCGAACTTTTGGACTATCTCCAACCACTTCTCGCCTCTTGTGGAAAAATTCTTCATGCCTTCCAAAACGAACAAGAACACCAGAGAGCACAAATCGCTCTGGGCGAGAGTGAAGAACGCCTCACCCTGGCGACGTCCTCTGCTGGAATGGGCATTTGGGACTGGGCCATAACCGACAACGTTCTGACATGGGATGCCACCATGTATGCCCTCTATAAAGTGGCACCTGCCCAATTTAGTGGCGCCTATGAAGCCTGGGCAAAGGGCATCCACCCAGATGACCGTGAATCTGCGGAAGAAGAACTTCGCCTGGCCTTAGAGGGCAAGAAAGATTTCAATACCGAGTTTCGAATCATTTGGAGGGATCAATCAATTCATCACATTGCGGCCAGGGGGATTGTTCAACGAGACAAGCATGGCAAGCCTGTTCGCATGATCGGCGTGAATTGGGATATTACGGTGAAAAAAAAGGAAGAAGAAAACCGTGCACATCTTCAACGTGCCATTGATCAAGGTGTGGAAGGGGTTGCCCTGCTTGATCAACACGGAAGATATACCTATATCAATCGGGCTCACGCCGGAATGTATGGCTACACAGCAGATGAGCTTTTGGGTCAATCATGGAAAATGCTCTATTCCAAAGACCAGTTAACCTATATCGATGGCAATTGCCTGTTTCATCTCCAAAATTCTGGAAAATGGCAAGGAGAGCTTGTGGGCCTGCGGAAAGACGGGACGAGTTTCCCCATTGAGATCTCCCTATCCCTTCTTTTCAATAAAGATCAATCAGCAGCCGGTCTCGTCTGCACTTGTCGAGATATTACGGAACGGAAGCGGGCTGAGGAACGGTTCCGGCAAGCCGTGGAAAGCGCACCAAGCGGGATGATCATGATCAATTCACAGGGCCACATTGTCTTAACCAATCAGGCAATTTCCCAATTGTTTGGATACGAACCCGAGGAATTGATAGGAGCCTCTATCGAACGGTTGGTCCCAGATCGTTTCAAGACTGCGCACCCCAAACACCGATCCCAATTTTTCTCCAATCCTTCTCCAAGGAGAATGGGGGGAGGCCGAGACCTCTTTGGCCTTCGTAAGAATGGCACAGAAGTGCCTATTGAAATTGGCCTGAATCCGCTCAAGACCGATGAAGGCACCTTTGTGTTGGCATCGGTCGTGGATATTAGCGCAAGAAAGCTGGAGGAAGAGCGATTTCGTTTGGTCGTGGAAACCACTCCCAATGGCATGATTATGATAGACGCATCGGGCAAGATTGTCCTGGTCAACCAGCTCACTGAATCATTATTCGGATTTTCACGAGCCGAATTGATTGGCCAACCAATTGAATTGTTGATTCCACCGCGCTTCAGACAAGATCACCCCCAGCATCGGTCAGGATATGTGGCGGAAGTCAATCCCCATCCCGTGATGGGGAAAGGCCGAGAACTATGCGGACTGCACAAAGATGGCCGTGAAATTCCTATTGAGGTCGGACTGAATCCCATTGAAACGCAGGAGGGACGTTTTATTTTAGCCTCGATTGTCGACATTACCCAACGTAAAGCCGCCGAGGAACAAATGCAGAAGGACGCCAAGGATCTTGAGGAAACAAACAAAGAACTCGTCATCACCCGTGACCAAGCGCTTGCCGCCGCACGTTCAAAAAGCGAATTCCTGGCTACCATGAGTCATGAAATCCGGACCCCCTTGAATGGGGTCATCGGCATGACCGACCTGCTTCTGCGCACGGGATTAGGCCCCGATCAGCATGAGATGGTGGAAACGGTGAAACATTCTGGAGAATTCCTTCTCACTCTCATTAACGATATTCTAGATTTTTCAAAAGTTGACGCCGGAAAATTAGATTTGGAAGTCATTGACTTTGACATACGGACGGCGGTTGATGAAGTTTTAGATATCCTTGCAGAACGAGCCGGTCAAAAAAATCTTGAACTGATTGGCTTAATCTATGCCACAACCCCTCTGCAATTACGAGGTGATCCGGGACGAATCAGACAGATTCTTTTCAATCTCATCGGGAATGCGATTAAATTTACCCAAGAAGGAGAAATTGTGGTTGACGTCTCCGTGGTGGAAACACTCACGAACACCACAACTCTTCGTTTTGCCGTCACCGACACGGGAATTGGCATCACTCCTGAAACTCAGCAAACGCTCTTCGAATCATTTACCCAGGCGGATAGCTCAACGACCAGAAAGTTCGGCGGCACGGGATTAGGATTGGCCATCTGTAAACAATTGGTGACCCTGATGCATGGAGAAATTGGAGTAATCAGTGAAGAAGGGCACGGGAGTACCTTTTGGTTTACCATTCCCCTGGCACATAAGACCGCCTCTTCACCGACCGCCATCCCGAGGATCACACTCCGTGACCGTCGAGTCTGTATCGTGGAAACACATGATACGATCCGATTTCTCCTACAGCATTATGTCCAATCCTGGGGCATGGTCTGTGAAGTCGCACAAAATGGGAAGGAAGGCGTAGTCCTGCTCCAGGAGAGAGCCAATCAGGGGAAACCCTTCGAAATTGCTCTGCTGGACCATCGACTAACCGAAACCGTACAAGAAGATGGTTTCTCCTTGGCCGCACACATCCGGCGCACTCCCGAGATCGCCCAGACACCTCTGATCCTCCTCACCGCACTTGGAAAACGGGGCGAGGGAAAAGCGGCTGAAGCAGCCGGGTTCAATGGCTACCTCACAAAACCGGTTCGACATGCTCAATTACAGCAATGTTTACAAATGGTGCTGGAAACACAGGCTTCTTCGACTGCGCCTTCCTGTCCAGGTCAGACAGGGATAATCACTCGGCATTCGGTGGAAGAGGCCCAGGCGCGCGCACAAACCCAGATTCTCCTGGCTGAAGATAATATCGTCAACCAGAAAGTGGCAGTACGCATGTTGCATAAACTCGGGTATCAGGTTGATATCGTAGGGAACGGTCTGGACGCCATTGAGGCCCTAGCTCGCACGGCCTATGACCTGATATTCATGGATTGCCAAATGCCAGAAATGGATGGCTTAGAAGCCACACGAAAAATCAGAAAGGCAGAAAGTAAAAAGTTAGAAGTAAGTCGTAAGGAGCAAGGGATAGACCATTCTGACACTCCTGACTCCTCTCTCCTGACTCCTCTCTGTTCTCGGATGCCCATCATTGCCCTGACGGCCAATGCATTGTCTGGAGATCGGGAGGCTTGTCTTAAAGCCGGCATGGACGATTTCTTGGCAAAACCAGTCCGACTGGAAGAACTCTCGGCCATGATCTCTAAATGGCTACCTCATCAAATACCCAGTAAAGAGGCTGATCCTCCTATGCCTGCCACCACAAGAGAAGACTCTACTCCCAGACCTCCTTGTCTAGATGAAACGATCCTCAACAATCTCAAGGCGCTTGGTGGCGATGACGATCCTGAATTTTTCCTCACGGTAATTGATCAATTTCTCTCAGATCTCCCTCGTCACCTCGAAGACATTAAACAGTCCATCGAGAGGCAAGACGCTGAAGCGTTAATCAAGGCAGCCCATGCCTGCAAGGGCTCCTCGCGATCAATCGGCGCCACCTGGCTAGCTGAAATCAGTTATACCTTGGAATTGATGGGACGAGAAGGCGCGATGGAAGCCGCAACAGCCAAATTCGAGAAATGGCTTCAAGAACAAGAGCGTACGATCCACGCCCTCCAACAAGATCGAGAACAACAGACTGCGGACGTAAAAAGTGAGGAGTAAGGAGCAAGAGGAGGAGAACGCGAAGACACATTCTCTCATTCTTCTTGCTTCATACTTGTTACTTCTCACTCCTTACTTCATCGATCACCACCCAATTTTTTTTAAACGCTCTACCGCCTCGGCCAGCCGCGCTTTGGTCGTAGTCACGGTCATTCGAATGTAACCCTCTCCTGGATCCCCAAAGCCGTTCCCCGGTGTGGTGACAATACCCGCTTTCTCAATAATATGGGCGGTAAACGAGGCAGACGTATAGCCCTTGGGCACTCCGATCCACACATAAAACGCCGCCGGTGGCGAATCCAGTTCCAATCCCAAGGATTTCAAGCCGGGCACCAGCACATCACGCCGGTCCTGATAAATTTTTCTCAGCCCATCGGTCACGGAGTCATCGAGTTGAAGCGCGGTGATGCCCGCTTCTTGAATGGCTTGAAAGACACCTGAATCGATGTTGGTTTTGACTTTGCCCAACCCCGCGATCACTTCCTTTCGCCCCGCCGCCCATCCGATCCGCCAGCCGGTCATATTGTAGGTTTTGGACAAGGAATGAAATTCCACGCCGACATCGGTCGCCCCTTCGACCTCTAAAAAGCTGGCGGGTCGTTTTCCGTCGTAATAAATTTCTGAATAGGCCGCGTCATGACACACAATGATTTGATGTTCCTTCGCAAAATCCACGACTTTCTTGAAAAATTCTTTGCTGGCCACCACGGAAGTGGGGTTGTTAGGGGAATTCAAAAACATCATCTTGGCCTTTTGGGCCACATCCTTGGGAATGGAGGACAAGTCTGGCAAAAACCCGTTCTCTTTCGTCAACGGCATGATGTAAGACGTTCCGCCGGCAAAACTGGTGGCCACCGGATACACGGGATAGCCCGGGCTGGGTACCAGCACGATATCACCCGGATCGATGAATGCCAGCGGAATATGGCCGATGCCCTCTTTGGAGCCAATCAAAGTCACTACTTCGGACTTGGGATCGAGACTCACCGAGAATCGGCGTTTATACCACTCAGCCACCGCCGTCCGGAACGACAACATGCCATCGTACGAAGGGTATTGATGATGCTTGGGATCGCCGGCCGCTCGCCGCAACGATTCAATGATAGGCTCCGGAGTTGGCAAATCCGGATCTCCCACGCCCAGATTGATAATATCCATGCCTCGCTCGATGGCTTTGCGTTTCATCTCATCGATCGCGGCGAACAAATACGGTGGTAAGGTGCGGATACGCTCTGCGTACTGAATGGGAAACCCAGCCATGAATTTCTGCTCCTTTTCTGCAATTCCGAGAATAAATAATGAAGCGCTACCGTACCAAATTTCTATCCAGTTGGGGTACTGTCAACGAACAATTTGTAAACCGCCACGATGGGTAAAGAGGATCGAAGGCAAAAGGGAAAGACCTTATTAGGCTAAATGCCCAATGAGTTGATCAGCAAATTGATGCAACATGGGCAAATGAGGCGTAGCTTGTGCGTGAATCATTTCGGGAAAGATCTCTGCCTTTTGCACATCCTGCAGACATTCACGACAGAGCGTTTGCATCCCGGTTTCCTCTATTTCCAGATGGAATAACAGCCCATAGCAACGCTCCCGCGCACGAAAAGCTTGTACTGAAAAATCAGCTGACGCCACTAACGAAGGAATCTCTGGAGGCAGACTGATGCCTTCCCCATGCCATTGAAAGACCTGAAACGTGGAGGGCCATTGACTGAAAACCGGATCGACTTTGCCTTCATCAGTTAACGTTACTGAAACCATCCCAATTTCAAAGCAAGGACCGGGAGCCACGGAGCCCCCCAAAGCCTTCGCCAGCAATTGTGAACCGAAACAGATGCCCAAAACGGGAATGTCTTTGTTCAACGCCGCTTTGACGAATTGCAGTTCATCCGCAATCCAGGGGTCAGAATCATTGACCGACATCGGCCCGCCCATAATCAACAGAAAATCACCGGGATCTTGGGGCAATCCTTCGGAAGAGACCAGGGTTGTTCTGACTGAATAGCCCCGTACTTCTAGGGCCTGACGAAAGATTCCATGACCTTCAAAAGGCACATGCTGAAGGCAAGTCGCGATTTTCATGTTCCGGCCATCGAAGATGACGGAGGGAAGAATGGAGAAGAAAGGGAAAGACTACAGAATCGAAGGGGAAAACGTGAGAACATGGATCATCAGCATATTTCGGAAAATTCTTATAACAATGCCCCTCTGCGTGAGCACCAACACTGCATTACAACACATGCCCATTGACAGCAAAGCCATTGGCAAACACCGGTTGTTGCCCGTTTTTCTTATTGACACATTCAACCAAATGCCAAAACCGAAGCGGATTCACCTTCTTCTTACTGGCCACGATCAAACTGGTCCCTTCCAAGACCGTATTGAGGGCCAAGTCCGTTCGAAATCCAATATGTTTGCACATGGGGGAAATAAATTTTTCCACCGCAGCGATGACTTTATTGCCATTACTAAAATGATTCAGCATGACAATCCTGCCTCCAGGCTTACACACCCGGATCATTTCATTGACGACCTTCCGATAATCTGGAACGGCCGTGACAACGTAGGCGGCCATCACAATGTCAAAGGTATCATCAGGAAGCTGCATATTTCCTGCATCCATTGTCCGAAGGGTGACATGCGATAATTTGAATTCGTCCACTCTCCGATGGGCATGCTCTAACATTCCCTCAGAGAGGTCAATCCCCAACACATCGCAATGTGAGGGATATAAGGGCAACGCCTCTCCGGTTCCGACTCCTACCTCTAAGACTTGACAACCAGGCTCAATAGACAATCCGCGAACGGCAGATTCCCGAGACTGTTTAAAGGCTTTTCCGAACGTATGGTCGTACACCGATGCATAGGCCGTGTAAACCCGTTCGACTTTCTTATTGTCCATACGTCCTCCCTAGTGGTGCCCTACTCAATCCACACCTCTTCGAAGACCATTGAATTATTCGCATCAAATTCGTTGAAACAGGGGATGATAAACGATGGCGAGAACCCAGATTTTTGTGCCGGCCTGGGAACGGCTCACCTACCTTTGACCTAAAGGGAAACTAATCTACCGAAGTGGAAAGAGGGAGTCAACTATTGATGGCCACAAGTCTCTCATTTAAAAAACTTTTTCTGACAAACGAACCACATATTTGACGCGAGAACCTGACAAACACAAACACCACACAGTACCATGCCACAAGGGATTGCAAACATTCAGAGGCTTCTCTACAATTCCGCCATTGTCTTTTACCCCGGTACGTGTCATCGCTTTTAAGGAGATCCCACATGGGTATTGCCTTTTTATCGTTCCTTCGCCTCTCATTTTCACTTTTCGTGTGTATAGGCCTGGGTAGCCTCACCCTACCTTCTGCTTCGCATGGGATTGATTTGTCTTTGAGTATGGAAGAAGCCAATAAAGCCCTCGCGGCGGGTCGCCAAACCATGGAAACCGCAGAATCCGTTGAAGATGTGGCGGCAGTGATGAAGGCCTCGGAAAAAATTGTTCGAGTCGGAGCGAATCCTGAAGTCGATCCCTGCGGCGCTCATGCCATTTTGCGAACCCGTCGTTATTGGCTGGAGTATTTTGGTCGTCGTGAAGCCGTAGAATCAAAACGGAACAAGCAGGAGGTACGCATGCCAGAAGCCAAAATTCAAGAAATTTTGGACATGCCCTATCTCGAAGTGGAAGTACGATTATGTGGCGAAGAGGAGTTTTTTGCTGAAGGGGCGGAAATTGCACTCCAACAAGGCAATCTCATGGTTCGCCCAGTGGATATTGGTCCTGCAGAGCGTGGCCGAAAAAATCCTGGTCCCACCCCCAGCTTTCGTTCTCGTTTTACGGCGCGATTTGCCTATGCGGACTTCGACCCCCAAGCGCAAGGTACGTTTGCTGTTTTTTTCCCAGATGGCACCTTAATCAATATTCCAGCAGATTTCTCAACGATTCCATAGGCCACGCCCCACGCATTTTGATTCCATGGTAGGCCTCTGAGCTTAAGAAAAGTCTTTTCCCGCTAAATCTTGGGGAAGGTCGGCCATCCCGTCGACTTCCCGCAACGTATACAAGCGGTGGTAGAGCCCGCGTTTTTCTAGCAAGTCCTCATGCCGACCTTCCTCAACAATCATTCCCCTGTGAAGCACGAGAATCCGGTCAGCCCGCTGGATAGAAGAAAAGCGATGGGCAATCATTAATGTTGTCCGCCCTTTCATGAGCTCAACCAGCGCTCCTTGCACCAACGATTCCGATTGACTATCCAACGCCGACGTCGCTTCATCAAGAATGAGGATTCGTGGATCCTTCAACAACGCCCGAGCAATGGCCACCCGCTGACGTTGCCCACCCGATAGGTTCACGCCCTTTTCTCCTAATACCGTTTCATACCCTTCCGGCAGCATGTGAATAAATTCATGGGCATTGGCGCGTTGACTCGCTTCAAGGATTTCAGCTTCGGAGGCATCCCAGCGGCCGTATCGAATATTGTCCATGATGGTGCCGCCAAACAAAAACGTGTCTTGAGGAACCAACGCGAGTTGCCCATATAAACTGTCCAATTGAATGGATCTCACGTCGTGGCCATCAATAAGCACTCGCCCCTTCATGGGATCATAAAAACGATGAAGCAGATTAATAATCGTGGTTTTCCCGGCCCCAGTCGGCCCGACAAGTGCCACACATTCTCCAGCCTTAATTGAAAAAGAAACGGATTCCAAGACGGGGGGGCGTTCTTCATAGGCGAACTGCACCTCATCAAACTGAACATCTCCGCGAATCGGCACTAAAGACCGGGAATCTGGACTATCTTGAATATCTAACGGCGTATCCAGGAGTTCGAACACTCGAGTCATGGCGCCTTGCACTTCTTTCACTTGCGTAAAAATCCGGGCAGCCGATCCGAACGGCCCAATGAGAATTCCTGCAAACAGGACAAAGGCGAAGAGTTCACCGGGTGACAACTGCCCTTCAATAACCTGCTTGCCTCCATACCATAACACCCCAATCGCCATCACAAAGGTGAAAAAGGTAATCACCGGCACAAAGACCGCCAACACTGCCGTTCGCTGCATAGTTGTGGCTAAAAGCCCTTCTATACCCAAACGAAACCTGGTCTCCTCTCGTTGGCCTTGGACAAATGATTTCACCTCCCGAATGCCTGAGACCACTTCTTCAATAAGCGTGGTCACCTGGGCTGTTTGGTCTTGAATTTTTATGGAAAGCGCTTTTAAACGTTTCCCAAAAATCCGTGCGACCAGGGCTAGTAAGGGGAGAAGAATGAGAATCAGCAGACACAAGCGCCAATTCATCACCAAGAGAAACCCCACGCCGCCGATAATGGTCACCAAATGTTTCAGTGCATCCAGGGGCGTTTCCGTGAGGAGATTTTGAATGACGCCCACATCATTCATGAGACGGGAAATCAATTCCCCGGTGCGTCGCTTAGCAAAGAATTTGAGGGAGAGCCGATGTAGATGGGAAAACACATGCGTACGAAAATCAGCCATCACATGCTGAGAAGCCAAGGCGGTCATATAACTATGACCCATCGACAACACACCTTGCCCGACCACTAATCCGATAAACAGCCACACCATCGTGGTGAGTTGCTGAAGATCTTTTTGCACGGTGATCAAATCCCATAAAGACCCGGCCATTCGAATCAGGATCAGATTACAGGCCGCGACGCCCATGACCGCCACGCCGGCACAAGCCATGATCACGATTTGAGGGCGAAGAAAAGGCAGAAACCGAGACCACTGATTCATATTGATTTCACACCGCTACGCTTACGACAGATAAAAAAAGATGCTTTTTTGTGAAATTACGTGCAACCACTCAAAGAGGGAAACCGGGCGGGAAACACAAATTGAACCGTCATTCGATTTGAACAACTGATTCAATTTGCATTTTATTGAGGGCAACAAAATCCGCATGCTGTGTGTCATCAATGACCACATCGGTCAAATTCACAAAAATGACCGATTCATCATTTAACACATCGGAAATTCTGTTGCGCATCGGAGGAATAAGAAGTTCCCCGACGTAGGTAGACAGGGAGGAACGTACCCGAATGCGAGTTTTTTTCCCCTGGGTCATGGACCTGCCCCCTATCCCTGCTGCCAGATACAGTTAATTACGGCGTTTGGCGAATTTCATGCGACGACGAAGTTTTTTATGTTTATGCTTGCGCATCTTCTTCCGCCGCTTTTTGACCACACTCGACATAGAAATAGATTCCTGGGTTAAAGTATTGTTAGGCCACAAGGCAACACAGCCATACGTACCGTATTTCTCTTGAACACATTGACCAAAAGAATAGCCCGTCTTCCTATCACGGGGCCAAGAAAAGTGTCAAGGAAAACAAAGTATTATACCCGCCCTTGCACCCAAGAGTCATCATCTTTCATGAAATACTCTTGACCCCTTAGCATGGCCTTCTCCATTATAGGGCGTCATGAGGACTAAACCAATCACAAGATTTGGGATGTGGGCCCTACTCGTCGTATTCGGAGGGGTGAGCTTGGGGGAGACGGGTTGCTCAACAAAAACGCCAAAATATCCAGAAGATCATGCTCGATTTCAACGAGTGGTCCAAGCCATCAAAACACTCGAAACGGCTTATGTCAATAAAGATTTGACGGCTTTCCATGAACTCCTTTTGCCCTTGGAACAACTGGGAATATTAGAAGCCAAGGTACAGCAGGACTTCGAAAACTTTGCCACTATTCAGATCGATCTCACGATTGATCGTCTGGTCATTAACGAGAGCCGCATTTCCGCGTTCATCTCCTGGCAAGGCACATGGCAACAATCCGCCAAGGAGTCCCACGCCGAATCCAGAGGTCACGGCGTTCTTTTGTGGAGTGGCACGCAGGTCATTCTTCTTCGCGGGGTGGAAGGCGATCTCCCGTTCGGCATCACGTCCCGCCTGAACCTCCCCTCTTAATGTTTTCAACTTCGCACTCGAACCACTCTTCATCCTGACAATGGCTTCTTTTGCTCCACAAACACTCATGAACGGTCAAATACCCTCGACAGACTTCCTTATTATTGGTGCAGGCGTAGCGGGCCTGCGGGCGGCATTGGAACTTTGCCGACATGGGCACGTCACCATGGTCGCTAAGGGAGGGCCACAAGAAAATAACTCGTTTTACGCCCAAGGGGGTGTCGCTGTGGCTCTGAGCGAAGAGGACGACGTCGACCTCCATTTCACCGATACCATCAAAGCTGGGCATCAACTGTGCTCCCGTCCCGCCACGAAAATTTTAGTCGAAGAAGGCCCCTCACGCATTCATGAACTCATTGAATGGGGCGCGAAATTTGACACCATCGATGGCAAGCTGGCCTTTACCAAAGAAGGCGCACATAGCCGTCACCGCGTATTGCGAGCAGGCGGGGATGCCACAGGAAGTGAAATGGTTCGAGCCTTAGGT
>JAOUNC010000315.1 GCA_029881175.1 Nitrospirota bacterium
TTTCTACGGGAGGTGCCATTATGGCCGGTGCCGAAGAGGCTGCCAAGCAACAATTCGTCAACTTTAGTTTTTATAAAGTCGATCCTTTGTGGAGACGTCTCCCCAAAGACGTACGAGACCAGGGCAAACAAGAATTTGTCCGCGCCGCTGAAGAATATAACGGCAAGGTGATTGTGGTTCCTTATACCACCACTGGCATCCGGGGCGATTGCGACTTTTTGTTGTGGCGCATTAGTTATGATCTGGAAATGTTCCAAGAAATGAGCTCAAAGCTCCTCGCCACGGGGCTGGGGCAATATCTGACCAATCCCTACTCGTACCTTTCAATGACAAAACGGTCCATATACGTGGACAATCATGTCCATGAAGGGCAAGAAAGCCGGCGATTAAAAATTACGCCAGGCCGAGCAAAATATATCTTCGTCTATCCGTTTGAAAAAACGAGAGAATGGTATTTGCTCACGAAAGCCGCCCGGCAAGGGATGATGGATGAACATATTGAAATCGGCCACAAGTACCCTTCAGTCAAACTTAATACTACCTATTCTTTTGGCTTAGATGATCAAGAATTCGTGGTCGCCTTTGAAACCGACTCCCCACAAGATTTCTTGGACTTGGTTATGGAATTGCGCTCAACCGAAGGCAGCCGCTATGTGAAGCGAGATATCCCGATCTTCACCTGTATTATGAAAAATATGAAGGAAGTGGTGGAGACATTGGGAGGCTAACATTCCTGCCATCCGCAGATATTCAAGTATCCCTTGACTATTTTCCCTATGCACGGACGTGAATACCTTCATGTCCGTGCATTTTTTATTTACAAATACCAATCTAACATGCTCTATTTGTACGACACGCACCCCAAAATGGGTTATTGCTCACAACCACAATCCTCAGGTCATCTGCATTGGGGCTTTTGACAGCCATTCAAACGGTGTGCTATCAGAACCCTATGATTTCAGGTTAGTTTTTGGGGGTCACCATGGAAGAAGAAACAAACATTTTATTCGTGCGCCGAGAACAAGATGGAGCTGTCACGCTCTATGTCGACGAAGATTGGGCCGTCGAGCGTGGAGTCGATCCCTCTGAATTGGTTAAAATACCCATTCCCAGGGAGCTCTATGCCAGCGGAACAGTCCAACAACTTCGTGAATATGCCGCCACCTATGTAGAATCAATGAATGAATCTCATCCATCATAAGGCATCATCCATCAACCCAGGCAGGAATCATTCATGACTAACACTATTCAGCGTGAACATATTGAATCTACGATTCAAAACCTTCCGATTCAAAACCGGACCATGATTCAGCTTCTCTTGTTGCAATACTTTGATATGACACAAGAGGAAATTGATTATATGGCGACGGACCAGCCAGACTCCCGCTTCCTATCAGGGAACCAGCCCAAGGGAAAAACCATTTCATTGGAGGCGGTTCAGAACGTGGAATCCCGTGCTAATCAATACAAAGGCTACTACCGTCAGAAGCGTGAACGGCCGGGCATGCACGTTGAGTTCCTCAAGCAAACATTGGCCATCATGGATCGAAAAGTTCGCGTGGCGGAAGGCATGCTCATCTCCAATTTCAATGCAGATGAAGAGATGCTGAATGCGGCAAAAAGCCAGGCGCCATCCATTCTTCTCCGTCAGGAACTCCGCAAGCTTGATCGGGCCTGGGAAGCCGAGGAGTTACCTCAAGCAGACTATCAACGACAACGTCTTTTATTGGAATATCAAGGATTGTTGCGGAGACGGGCGATTCTTCGACGGCGATATAAACTCGCACAGCAAGACCTCTTGTCAGCCGGAAATCTCCCGCTCAAAGATCATGAAATTGCACACGTCTGGGGAATTCCCTTAGGCAGTTTGGCTGCACGAAAAGTAAAAGCGCTGCAACAGTTCCTGACGCTCTTACAACAGCACCAAAACCAGGAGGCTCCTGCAAACAGTCCCTCTCAGCCATTGGATCTCTGGCGAGAAACCTTGACCGTTCTATCCCAAGGTCCGATCCAACGATCCCTCGTCGATTATGATGGCTTGGAAAAGACAGAAGAACGATTAATGGATAAATTGGAAGCATTCATTAATGGAACGATGTCCGAGCCAGAAGAATCTAAATTCTGGTCCAGCATTACGAAAGTCAATGATACTGAATTTTCGGGTTCCTGGGCATCCCATGCCCGTTCTATCTTGGCTTTTCAGCGCATGCATGCATTGCTCAATGATATGGATCTCTCTGACGAAGCCCTCGAAGACGAACTGTCGGCCAAAATTATGCCAAAACTACCTGACGATCAATTGGCTACAGAAGAGGAAGAAAAACCGGTGGAACTTGGCGAGCAGGGCCTTGGCGTTCTCAATTCCTTTATTGGTGAGCAAGACGATAAGCGAAGAGGATAGGAAGGCAAATCTACTTCTGAAGGCAGGGTGGCACTTTTGTCATTTGCCCTTCACCATTATTTTCGGATCACCGTTTCCATCACGCCATTGGCCCATTCAATACTTTGCCAATAGGCAGAATTCACCGTATCAGCATCAAAAGACTTGATGGCTTGATGGTCCCAATCTCCTTGTTCATACGCCAAGATCCCTTCCAAGATTGTCCCCAACACCCCCTCTCTCTTCAGTAAGGCATCAAGAATCTCTGATGCCAGAGGAAGATTCGCCACAAGCTGCTTCATTTCGCAATCAAAATAGGCATCTAAAACCGAAAATAAACCAACCGTGAAACCCTGTCCGGACGGCACGCCATACAACGGACAAAGGGCTTCACACAAATGTGCGCGGATCAGCGCGACTCGCATGAGTTCGGAAGGTTTATCGCCGGTCTGGGCCAACACCAGCAAAGAAGCCCATTGTCGCATGCGTTCGGTCCCAACCAGGCCAATGGCTTGAGCAATCGAATCAACGGATCGAGGGAGACCGACGGAAGCGGAATTCACATAGCGTAACAACTTCACACTCAACGCCACATCGTTTTTAACCAGATCATTAAGTTCCTGAATTTCAATCAACGGATCTTGGAGTTTAGCGAGAAGCAACACTACCGCCATACGATTACTGGAAAGACTCACCCCTTCCAAAACTTGAGGCTTACAGAAAAAATAACCCTGAAAATAATCAAACCCTAAAGCCAGGCATTGATCATACATTTCACGATCTTCGACCTTCTCCGCCAACAACCGAACAGGATAATCGCGAAACATGCCCACTTGTTCATTCAGCTCCTCTAGGGTTAACGCCAACACATCCACTTTGACCAAATCGGCGTGATCCAATAAGGCACGATGCGATTCTCGTAGAATAAAGTCATCGAGGGCGATGTGATAACCATTGTTTCTAGCCTGGATAAGGGCTTCCAGGACTGAGGGCGTCGGTTCAATAGTTTCCAGGACTTCCAAAATAACGTTTTTCGTGGGAAGGACTTCGTAATGCCGACTTAAAAAAAAGTTCGCAGTGAGATTCAAGAATACCTGGGCATTGCCGGCAATATGGTCAATGCCCAGCTCTAAAAATGTATTGACCATGACCTTGGCCGTCGCTTCATCTCCATCCATAAAATTGGCGCTATTGCCGGTTCCATCCCGATAGAGCAACTCATACCCAAATATTTCCATCTGGCGATCGAAGATGGCCTGTCGCCCAACAAGCGCGGATTCTTTCAACATCGTTTTGGCGGCGTCAGTCATGATGATTCAAATAACCTCTGGCTGTGGAAAAGTTTAAATAAAATACATCGTTTTGAGAAAAGGAATTGTCGGATGTTCTCGACCTATGGTATAGACTCCCACATGGTTTTTTAAGAGAGTGATGAGAGATCTCTCCTCTCACTATAATGGCGGTGTAGCTCAGGTGGTAGAGCAGCGGACTCATAAGCCGCGGGCCGGGGGTTCAAATCCCTCCACCGCCACCATTCTTCCGGGACAAAACTATTTTTTGCTTTCCCTCCACTCGAACCCTCACAGCTTTGCCATGTTCGATTTTTCTTGCCGGCACCTTAGACTGAGACCTTAGCGAGGGCGCAGAATATATTTCAGACATTGGCATAATCCACCTCCCGATTGCCCACCCGTTTTAAAGAGAGCATTAGCTTACAGGAACTTT
>JAOUNC010000316.1 GCA_029881175.1 Nitrospirota bacterium
AGGAAAAACCAGGGGTATTCATTGAAGAGCGAGCTCCAGTGAACAGAAAATAGGAGAATCTTTCATCTCTTTCAATCCTTCAAAGTTGACGGGTCTCCTGATGGACCGGTATAACGTGAGCTACTTTTCCGATAGCTTTTCCTAATAGCCTCAATAATAAAAATGGTGTGCGCCCGTAGCTCAATTGGATAGAGTATTGGACTTCGAATCCAAGGGTTACAGGTTCGATTCCTGTCGGGCGCACCAATTTTCAAGATTCTTCTTGTCGTGCGGGTTGCGGTAAGAATCCTCTCCTCTCATTTCCTTTGAATTTACTCTCACCAATCCTTTCTCCGATTATTCCGTTTACCCATGAATGATGTATGGAATAAGTTTCACGTTCGCCCCTACCTTCATCTTCTCATTCTGGTTTTTGTGGGTTACCAGGCGTTTGTTTCGAATATTTCTCTGTCCCTCTTTGGGGAAACCGAAGGGCTCTATGCCATTGTGACACATACCATGATGGCGGCAGGCGATTATGTGCACCTTTCATTACGGGGGGAACCGTATTTTAATAAACCGCCGCTTTTCTTTTGGCTGCAAGCCCTTGGCGCTCATGCGCTGGGGTGGAGTGAACTGGCCTTGCGGTTGCCGTCGGTCTTAGCGAGTTGCGGTCTCATCGCCACGACATATGGATTGGGTCGTGTGTTGTTTTCTTCAGTAGCTGGTTTTTGGGCGGCTTTAGTTGTGGCCACGTGCTATGCGGGTTTTTGGTTTGGTCCATTGGCGATAATTGATCCCGTGCTGACATTTTTTATGACTTTTGGAATGTACGCCTGGGCTCGTGCGTATTTTCAGGAATCCTCACCCAAGTGGTACGCCATAGGGTGCGTGGCTTTGGCGCTGGGTTCTATGGTGAAAACCCTTCATGCGTTGGCGATGCCGGTGTTGGTTATTGGCGGGTTTCTGTGGATAAAGCGGGACAGCCGCGTTCTACGTGAACCGTGGCTATGGGTGGGCATCGGTCTATTTGGAGCTATCCTGGGTGGCTATTATGTCTTGCTGGGCCAGGCTTTTTGGCAGCACTTTTTCTTTGAAGAAAATTTACAGAGGTTGGTGGCTCAAGTGGGCGATAAGGAAGCTTCGGCTTTTGAAGCCTATTGGGGGAAGCGACCCATTCATTGGTATGGTTATGCGATTTGGTTTGATGCCTTTCCCTGGTCGGTCTTACTTCCAACGGGCCTTGTGCTTATGTGGAAGCAACGTCCCTGGCGGCAGGCATCTCGTGAATTATGGGTGTTACTGTGGGTGGGGGGCTATCTCCTGGCTTTCAGTCTTGTCCCTGAAAAACATGAACGCTACCTGCTGCCTTTGCTGCCAGGAATCGGGCTGGTGGTGGGTTATGTCTATCAATCTTTCTGTGTTGACCGGCCCCAAGCCTCTGGCCATGCCTTATTAACGTGGATGCTTGGTCTCTTAGGTGTTGCTTTTGGGGTTGCCGTTTTTCTTGGTCCAATTCTCCTGCAGAAGAAATGGTTCCTGCCCGTGGAGACCATTCCTCTCGCTGTTCGTGTGTGGTTTGGCATTGGCGGTCTGACTCTCTTGATTCTGGCAATCAGGAATAAAATTCGTCTGGCTCTTTTAGGGGTGGGGGTTCTGAGCATGGGACTGATGCTGGCGGTGACGGTGTGGATTATTCCAGGCATTCATGCCGAAGGAGCCCCAAAATCGGTTTTCCTGGAAAATCAACAAAGGCTTTCTCATCCCACTGACCCTATACGGATGTTTCAAACGAGGAGTTGGCGTGGGGATGAAGATGAATTTTACTGGGATGTGTATCATGGCCATTTTCAAGTTGTGGGAGAAGGGCTTGAGGATTCCGAAGCATTGAAAGCCTTAAAACAGGAGTTGCGAGCGCATCACAATCTAGTGATCATGATGACCGAGGAGCAGTATAATAAGCTGATTGCTAACAATCCATATTTTCTGATAGGCATTGATTTGAAGTTTCACCGATCCAGAAAGCAAATCTATCTAGTTTCCCTTCAGGAACGAAAGGCCACCCTGTGAGGACCATTTCTGCCGATATTTTTATCTAATACCTAAGAATTTGCTATGTCTTATCCGGTAAACTGACAAATCCTTTAGTAGCTAGGCGGTGGGTTATCGTGGTCTTGTTAAGGAGGGGGAACATGATGGTTCGTTTTGGCTTCATTTTATTTCTGGTGCTGAGCGGCTTGCCCCATCTTGTACAAGCCAAGGTGCAGAGTAAGGCCGTCCCCTATATGTATGGAGAAACCGCTTTTGAGGGATTTCTGGCTTGGGATGATTCTATAGAGGGTAAGAGGCCTGGCATTTTGGTGGTCCATGAATGGTGGGGGTTGAATGACTATGCTCGATCTCGCGCTGAGCAATTGGCCGCATTAGGGTATGTGGCCCTAGCGGTGGATATGTATGGCAAGGGAAAAGTGACCACTCACCCTGAACGGGCCGGTGAATGGGCGAAATTAACGACAAGCAATGTAGAGAAGTGGCTGGGGAGGGCTCAAAAAGGCTTGAAGCTGCTCCAGGCCGATCCGCATGTCGATCCGACTCGCCTAGCGGCCATCGGCTATTGTTTTGGTGGGGCAACCGTGATGCAATTAGTCTATGGTGGGGCTCCCGTCAAAGGGGTTGTCAGTTTCCATGGATCGTTGCCTTTGCCTTCTCAGGCCCACCCTATCCACAATTCAGCCAAAGTTCTTATTGCACATGGAGCCTCCGACCCGTTTCTCACCTCAGATCACATCGTTCAATTCAAGGGGGCTCTTGATGCCGCTGGCATTGATTGGCAGATGATGGTGTATGGAGGCGCTCAGCATAGCTTTACCAATCCATCAGCCAATCAATATGGGATGAAAGGCGTGCAGTATCAGAAGCAAGCCGATCAACGCTCTTGGAGGCATATGCAACAGTTTTTTGACGAAATGTTTCAAGAACCATAATTTTTCGAGACATTCATTTTTCAGTGATTGCGATAAGGATTTGTTGCACGCTTTAATGGTTGTGTCTGTCATTGTTGGCGATGGGGCAACCGTTCATTAAAACAGGGGCTGGCCTTGAAGTCTATTTTAGGAATTTCGGCGTATTATCATGATAGTGCCGCCTGCCTGGTGCAGGATGGGCAGATTCTGGCGGCGGCGCAAGAGGAGCGGTTTACCCGGAAGAAACATGATGCCGGATTTCCGACGCATGCCGTGGACTATTGTTTGGGGCAGGGAGGCCTGGCTATTGGCGATGTCGACTATCTGGTGTTTTATGACAAACCGCTCATCAAATTTGAACGGCTTCTGGAAACCTATCTGACCTATGCCCCCCAAGGGGTCCGGTCGTTTCTCACCGCCATGCCCGTCTGGATCAAAGAAAAGCTCTTTCTCCGCAATCTCCTCGACAAGGCCTTTCGCCAAGTCGGCGGGCTTGGGAAAAAGGATTCGCTTCCCCCGCTCCTCTTTGGTGAACATCATGAATCCCACGCTGCGGCGGCGTTTTTCCCCTCCCCCTTTCAAGAAGGGGTCGTCTTGTGTATGGATGGGGTGGGCGAATGGGCGACCACCTCGGCCTGGGTCGGACGAGACAATCGACTCACCCCGTTGTGGGAAATCCCCTTCCCTCATTCCATGGGTCTGCTCTATTCGGCCTTTACCTACTACACAGGCTTCAAAGTCAATTCGGGTGAATACAAAGTCATGGGCTTGGCCCCGTATGGGGAACCAAAATACGTCAAGACCATTTTAGATAATTTGGTGGACGTGAAGCCCGATGGGACGTTTCGGCTCAATATGGACTATTTCGATTACTGTACCGGGTTGCGGATGACCAATAAGGGATTCGATGATCTCTTTGGAGGGCCGCCACGGGAATCTGAAAGCACCCTGACTCAACGCGAAATGGATTTAGCCCGGTCGGTACAGGAAGTCACAGAAATCGTCATGCTTCGGTTGGCCAACAGCCTGCACAAGGAAACAGGCATCAACAATCTGTGCTTATCGGGTGGAGTGGCCCTCAACTGTGTGGGCAATGGCCGGGTCTTGCGCGAAGGCCCATTCCAGAAATTATGGATACAGCCCGC
>JAOUNC010000317.1 GCA_029881175.1 Nitrospirota bacterium
TAGCACCAACCCGATGAGCGTCATTTCCCCAACTTGCCCGGGCCTGAATTTTTGCAAATAGAGTCCCATGACTATGGCGATGGGGATGGTCATGACAATGGTAAACGTGCCCCAGGCGTTGTCATACAAGGCATTGACGACCGCCAAGCCTAATCCGGCTAGCGCGACGACGACGATAAAGAGTACCGCAACGGCCGTGGCCAACCCGGTGATGGGACCCAATTCAGCATGGGCGATTTCTGGGAGTGACCGCCCATTCCTACGCATGGATGCGACAAGGATAATAAAGTCCTGAACGGCTCCTGCCAGCACCGCGCCAATGACGATCCATAAAAATCCTGGAAGAAACCCGAATTGCGAAGCCAGTACGGGCCCAAGTAAGGGGCCGGCTCCGGCAATGGCGGCGAAGTGGTGGCCAAAGAGAATATATTTGTTGGCTGGATAAAAATTGGTTCCGTCTTCCAGTCGATAGGCTGGGGTTCGTCGTCGGTCGTCCAACTCCATGACGCGTCTGGCCAAAAATCTCCCATAGAACCGGTAGGCCAGCACGTAGAAACACGAGGCCGCGACGACGAGCCAGAGCCCATTCACTTTTTCTTGAGGATTGAGGAATCCGACGACATGGCCAAAGGCGATGGCGCAGAGGACCGCCAGTCCAAGCCAGCCAACTTTATGGAGCAGGGTCATGGGAAGCCATCCTATCAATGGATTTTGGATGAGTAAACCATTGAATGATTACTCGTGATCTTGAGGGATGAGTGACGCGAGGGTATGTTAATCAAACGTAAATGGTGGCTTGCCAGCTTTCACTCGGAACGCATTGATGGCTTGAAGAACTTTTGGATGCTGAATGATTTTTTGTTCTAGACGATGTTTGCCGGGAAAGTCGATAAAGAGAACCCCCAAGAGCATCGTCAGGAGGCCTTGCCCGGGCAAGAACAGCATAGCGATTCCTGCGAGGAGGAAAATGATTCCCACGATGTTCTTGGCCAAAAGACCGAGGGTTCGAACGACCGGATGATGGTTGGCAAACCAGGGTTTATGGTGGTGATTTTGGAAGTAATCTGGTGGCAAACGAATTAAAATGGCTGGAATCGCGATTAGCGTGCCCACAAAGGCCATCACGGAAAACGCAATGAGACCGACCCACATCTCTTTGGAGATCGATGATTCAGCAAATTGAATGAATTGATCAAGCATACGCGTGGAATGGAATGCGTGAGTCGGAATCAGGAATGCGTGGCATCTTTATGAGAAGCTGGATTGTTCTGCACTGTCGTGAGCTTCTATACTGATCAGCCAATTATTTTGGAATAGAATGCCGGGAGTCACGCGAAAGCATTCAAACTCTTTAGAGGAAATGTATGTCACAATATTGGCTATTGAAATCTGAGCCGACAAGTTTTTCTATCCAGGATCTGGCTCAGTCCCCTGGGCAAACGACTTGTTGGGAAGGCGTTCGCAACTATCAAGCGCGAAATTTCATGAAGTCGATGAACGTCGGGGACCGGGCATTTTTCTATCATAGCAATGCGGATCCCCCGTCTATTGTCGGGACGGTGGAGGTCGTGAAAGCCGCCTATCCTGATCCCTATGCGTTCGATCGCAAGAGTCGTTACTTTGATGCGAAGAGTACGCCCGATGCTCCCCGTTGGTTCCTGGTCGATGTGAAATTGATCGAGATTTTCCCTAATCCGCTATCTCTAACATATTTGCGAACCATAAAGGAGCTCGAGTCCATGGAGCTGCTTCGCAAGGGCTCTCGGCTTTCGGTGCAACCGGTGAGTTCCAACGAATGGCAATGGGTGTGTTCGCTGGTGGCTTCGTCCAAACGGGCTTGAAATTCAATCTTGTCACCAGATTGCCGCGAATGCGCTGAGAGGTTCAGGTCTTTCCGGACTGGGGTTCGCCAGGGAGGACTTGCATGAAGGGATGAATGGTGACCTCTTGGAAAACCCCATGAATCATGTACGGATCGTTCTGAGCAAAGGCTTGGACTTCTTCAAGCGATTCGGCTTCGACGACAATTAAGCTGCCTGTTTTGTCGGTCAGGGGTCCGGCTAAAATAATTTTACCCTGTTGTGCCCATTGATCCAGTCGTTGAAGGTGAGCTTCACGAAATAATGGGCGTTTGGCGGTGCCCTCTGGCCCATCTTTTCCCAAAATGACGAATTTCATCAGTTCCTTCCCATTCGCTGCCAGTCAGGGAATGCCGTGCCTCTCTTATTTTTATGCAAAAGCTTCATGAAATCGTGAAGTCTGCTAGGAAATCGAGTCAGGCTGGATCAGCTTACAAGGAGGAGGGTTAGATTTCTGGTTCGTCAATCGGTTTTCGACTGGAATAGCCGCTGTCAATATCGTGCCACCACCCTACCTGTGGTTCTCCAGATTTCCAGCACAAAAACACGAGCTTGTCATTGAGCATAAAGGGAAAATCACAGAGACCGATTTCTACGTCTTTAATGACGACGCCTACCTCTTGAATCGCATGCAGGCTGCCATTGATATCCTGTAATCCTTTGATATATTTGACGCCGACCACGGTCCCTCCACCGACATCGGCGTGGGCGCTGGCTTTTTTGACTTCGTCCCGGGTGTCGAGAAGGATTTGGCGGCCTTGTTTGATGGTGGTCCAATGTTGCTCGAGTTCAGGGATTAAGGCGTTTGCCTCAGCAAGCGTAAAAATTCGTTCGCTGGAAAAAGGAAACCCTGATTCTGACATAATAAAAGAAGGATCCTTCCGTTGAGCTATCAATTACCGTAGGGATGGTTTACCATAATAAGCAGAGGGGTGCCAACCCAATCGTGGGAAGAGGAGTTTTTGGAAAAATCTACGGGTCTTAAGTTTTTTCCCGGCAATTCCGAGAACGAAGCTATTGACAAGTTGTTGATCTGTGAGATACATAGTCAACAAGACCTGCCGAATATTTTACAACCTATATCTGCCTAATTAACTTCCCGGACTTATTAGTTGTAACCCAAATCGTAGATAGGACATTACCGCTGCCTTGAGATAGGCGTGTTTCCGCTGTTGTTCTGAACGGTCTCTCCCACTAAAAAACAGGAATGGTCTTAATCGCATGCGTATAACAAGGGGTAGAACACTCCTTAAACGAGGATGACTGTAACAATGCTCAAGGTAAGCAATGTAAAGAAATTCAACATGTGCGTCCTTTCCAACCGTTTTACCCAATCACATCTATCAGGAAATCCTTCCGGCCAACGAATGGAGTAATTTTATGCATCTTGCCGAACTGAAGCAGAAGTCTATTGGAGAGTTGAATGATATAGCGAGGGGTCTCAAGATTGATGGTGCTCCCAATTTACGGAAGCAAGAGCTTATTTTTTCCATTCTTCAAGGTCAAAGCGATAAAAATGGGGTGATTTTTGGAGAAGGGGTTTTAGAGACCCTCTCTGATGGGTTTGGATTTCTTCGAGCGCCGGACTCGAACTACTTGCCAGGTCCTGATGACATTTATATTTCGCCTTCACAAATCCGCCGATTCAATCTCAGGACTGGCGATATTGTTTCTGGCCAGATTCGTCCTCCAAAAGATGGAGAGCGATACTTTGCACTTTTGAAAGTGGAAAAGATTAATTACGATGAGCCGGAAGTGCAGCGCGATAAGATCTTGTTTGATAATCTGACACCGCTCTATGCAGAAGAGCGGATCAATCTTGAATTTGATCCAGAGGAATATTGTACTCGCGTCATGGAGTTAACGACGCCTATCGGGAAAGGCCAGCGAGGGTTGATCGTCGCCGCTCCACGGACGGGAAAGACGATGCTACTTCAGGCTGTGGCTCGAGCCATCATCGCCAATCATCCTGAAATTATTTTAATTGTGTTGCTTATCGATGAACGGCCAGAAGAAGTGACCGATTGGCAGCGGCAGGTCAAGGCTGCCGAGGTGATTAGCTCAACCTTTGATGAGCCGCCTCAACGCCATGCGCAAGTTGCCGAAATCGTGATGGAAAAGGCCAAGAGATTGGTCGAGCATAAGCGGGATGTGGTGATTTTGTTGGACAGTGTGACCCGTTTGGCTCGGGCTTATAATACCATTTCGCCTCCAAG
>JAOUNC010000318.1 GCA_029881175.1 Nitrospirota bacterium
TGCTCAGGCGGTGAAGGGGTTTGGCGGGGAAGTCTGCCTGGTGACCGATCCCTGTCGGACGGGAACCGACCGGGTGGCAAAAGTCGCTTCGGCATTGACCTATAATGTGGTCGTGAACTTACAAGCTGATGAAGTCCTGCTCCATACCGATATCTTGAGTGATCTGATTCAACCATTTTTAAATACAAATGCGGGCATAGGGACATTGAAGCGAAAAATTCATTTGAGAGAAGACTATGAGAATTCTTCGATTGTCAAAGTTGTGACGAACCAACAGGGTCGGGCGTTGTATTTTTCCCGCAGTGCTATTCCATGCTGGCGAGACGGGATTCCTGAGGGGGTGGACCCCATTGCATGGATGCATTTAGGGATTTATATTTTTCAAAAACCCCTCTTGCAACAATTCAGTGAGTTGGAGACGGGTCTGCTTGAGGATGCGGAAAAATTAGAGCAATTACGAGCCTTAGAGCATGGTCTGCCGATTATGGTGTGGGAAACCGTTCACGAGTCTCTTCGCATTGATACGCCTGAAGATCTGGCGGTGGCAGAATCTTTACTCCTCACGAAACCGTCGAATGCGAAAAGGGGCTCTTGAGTCATGAGGGAAAGACTTGAAAGTAGAGAGAATAATGTGGTGAAGTCGAGAAGCACAGCGAGGAAATCATCATGAACAACATCCTGACAGTGAATCAGTTATGAGTAAATTTATTTTCATTACAGGTGGCGTGGTCTCATCTCTAGGAAAAGGCCTTTCTTCGGCGGCCATTGGGCATTTATTGGAAAGCCGGGGGATGACGATCACATTCTTGAAGCTTGATCCCTACATTAATGTGGATCCTGGAACGATGAATCCCTATCAACATGGGGAAGTCTACGTGACCGATGATGGGGCGGAAACGGACTTGGATCTTGGGCATTACGAACGATTTACGACGGTTCAGCTAAGCCGTGAGAATAATTGTACAACAGGGCGGATTTATGAATCGGTGATTCAGAAAGAACGAAAAGGGGAATACCTCGGAGCGACGGTGCAAGTCGTACCTCACATTACTGATGCGATCAAGGAAACGATTATGAATGTCGCCCATGGTGTCGATGTCGTCATCGTCGAAATTGGTGGCACAGTCGGTGACATCGAAAGTCTCCCGTTTTTAGAGGCGATTCGCCAAATGCCCTATGATGTCGGTCGTGAAAACGTTCTCTATATCCATCTGACCCTCGTGCCCTACATTCCTACGGCAGGGGAACTGAAAACCAAACCCACACAGCATTCAGTCAATAAATTACGAGAAATCGGGATTCAACCCAATATTCTTCTCTGTCGAACGGACCGATATCTCCCACCGAACGTGAAGGACAAAATGGCGTTGTTTTGTAACGTCGAGAAAGACTCCGTCATTACAGCAAAGGACGTGGAATCGATTTATGAAGTGCCGATTGACTTACGCAAAGAAGGGCTGGATGAACTGATTGTTCGTTTACTGCGATTAGAAACCGGCCCTCCAAATCTTCGCGATTGGGATGAATTAGTTCAGAAAATCAAGCGGCCGCGCCATGAGGTCACGATAGCCCTGGTGGGCAAGTATGTCGAGTCCCGCGAATGCTACAAAAGTTTATCTGAGGCCCTGGTCCATGGTGGATTGCGGGATGAGACCAGTATCAAGATTCAATGGGTGGAATCCGGAGAAATTGAAAAAAATGGCACGGAACGACTCCTCGCCGACGTTGACGGGGTGTTGATTCCTGGAGGATTTGGCATTCGGGGGATTGAAGGGAAAATTGATACCATTCGCTATGTTCGAGAGAAAAAAATCCCGTTTTTTGGGATTTGTCTGGGGATGCAATGTGCCGTGATTGAAATCGCCCGCAATCTTGCAGGCTTAGAAAATGCCAATAGTGCAGAATTCAATGCCAAGACTCCTCACGCCGTTATTGATTTATTACCCGAGCAACGATCCATTCAGGATAAAGGTGGAACGATGCGTTTAGGCGCCTTTCCCTGCAAGCTCGTTCCAGGCACCTTGGCATCGACCGCCTACGAACAATCGGACATCCAGGAACGGCATCGCCATCGGTATGAATTTAATAATGAGTACCGGGAAGCGTTAACCTCAAAGGGCCTCATCATTAGTGGAACATCTCCGGATGGCAAACTGGTCGAAATTATCGAATTGCAGGGGCACCCCTGGTTTGTCGGCACCCAATTCCATCCAGAATTTCATTCACGGCTGTGTTCTCCGCATCCATTGTTTACCGCCTTTATCGGGGCGGCACTTCAACGGAAATTCGGTACCTAATAGACCGGATTACCCATGACGCCTCATCACACCGTCCATATTGGCTCCATACCGGTAGGTGGAGAGTCTCCGCCTGTTTTGATTGCCGGTCCCTGTGTCATCGAAAGTGAAGCCATTGTTCTGAGCACCGCAACCGCGATTGCCGAAATTGCACACAGTCTTGGTATTCCTTATATTTTTAAGGCGTCCTATGATAAGGCCAACCGAACCTCGATTTCCTCATTTCGAGGGTTAGGTCTTTCCACTGGCTTAAGGATTCTTCAAAAGGTCAAAGACCAAGTCGGTGTGCCCATTCTCACGGATATCCACGAAGTTCAAGATGTGGCACAAGTTGCACAAGTCGTTGATATTTTACAGATTCCGGCCTTTCTCTGCAGGCAAACAGACCTGCTGTGTGCAGCAGCCAAATCAGGTCGCGTGGTCAATGTCAAAAAAGGACAATTTCTTTCCCCCTGGGATATGAGTAACGTGGTCAAGAAACTCGAAG
Organism: Nitrospirota bacterium; assembly: GCA_029881175.1. Classification (GTDB taxonomy): domain Bacteria; phylum Nitrospirota; class Nitrospiria; order Nitrospirales; family UBA8639; genus Nitrospira_E. The sequence continues at coordinate 2,785 of JAOUNC010000318.1, forward strand.
AGGCGGGAACGACGAATATCTGCTTAACGGAGCGAGGCTCAAGCTTTGGGTATCAAAACCTCGTGGTAGATATGCGTTCATTGCCAGTGATGCGGGCGTTGGGCTATCCCGTCATTTTTGATGCCACACATAGCGTACAATTACCTGGCGGGGGAGGGACCTGCTCCTCCGGCCAACGTGAGTTTGTGGCTCCTTTAGCCAGGGCCGCTGCCGCAGTCGGATGTGATGGATTCTTCATGGAAGTTCATCCTCAACCTGAGGAAGCTCTATCTGATGGACCCAATATGGTACGATTACAAGAATTAAAGGGGCTGCTTGTCCAACTTCAAGCAATTTGGCAAGTCTCGGGTAAAGGCAATTGCAATCCGCTAACTTAATCTATTGCATGAATTCTACAAGACAAAATGAATCCATCAGAAACATTGAAATCTAAAGCCGCAAGCGTCCGTTTACCAAGAGGGGAGGCAACCCTGAATCTTCCCAACTCCATTACGCTATTGCGGATTTTGTTAATCCCCGTGTTTGTCTGGCTATACCTGGAAGCAACCCCAGAGCGTGCGCTATGGGCTGGTCTGGTATTTGCTATAGCGGCTTTTACGGATTTTTTAGATGGGTACTTAGCCCGTCGAAGTGGGCAAATTACCAACCTTGGGAAGCTGCTAGATCCGGTGGCAGATAAGCTGCTGGTGGCTTCAGGCCTGATTCTTCTGGTGCAAGTGCAGCAGGTCGAGGTTTGGATGGCGATCGTCATGATTGCACGGGAGCTGATTGTGACCGGAGCAAGAGCCGTCGCCGCGAAAGAAGGCTTTATCGTGCCGGCTGATTCGCTTGGGAAATTTAAAGTTGTGGGTCAAATTGGAGGAATCCTGTGCTTGATTCTTCAAGGAGCCTGGATTGAAACCCAAGGATTACTTTCTACGGTTGGCTTGGGTTTCCTCTACGTGGCATTAGTGCTATCCCTTATCTCAGGATGGCGATACCTCGTACTAATCTTCAATAAAATTAGCCCACAATATTGGTAGCCGATTCAAGTTGAACCCAAGGGAATGCTTTTGGATGTCCTTACAGTTATTTGTGCCTATCTTTTGGGGTCCATTCCATTTGGTTTGCTCGTTACGAGAGCGCTTGGCGAGCCAGACCCAAGAACGGCCGGGAGCAAAAATATTGGGTTCACCAATGTGTTGCGGATATCAGGGAAAAAAGCTGGCCTACTGACTCTTTTCGGAGATATTGGAAAAGGCGTTCTCGCTGTCATTTTGGCTCAAAGCCTGGGCGCTTCTCGAC
>JAOUNC010000319.1 GCA_029881175.1 Nitrospirota bacterium
AAGGAATGGATATTCGCTATATGAATATTGGAGGAGGGCTCGGGATTATCTATTCAGACGAAACCCCGCCACACCCCAAGGAGCTGGCCGCAGCCATTTCTCCGCTTCTTCAAACAACCTCATGCCAAATTATTATGGAACCAGGAAGATCGATTGTCGGGAATGCAGGAATTTTGGTGACCCGTGTGCTATACAACAAAGAGGGAACCAACAAACAATTTGTGATTGTCGATGCGGCTATGAATGATCTGCTTCGCCCGAGCTTGTATGACGCACATCATGACATTCAGCCCGTTATCAAAAATGAATCTGCTCCGGTCAATACCGTAGATGTCGTTGGGCCTATTTGCGAATCTGGTGATTTCTTGGCCAAAGATCGGAAAATGCCCCAACCCCAATCGGGAGACCTATTAGCCGTCATGAGTGCCGGAGCCTATGGATTCACTATGGCTTCCAACTATAACTCAAGGCCCAAGACGCCTGAGGTACTCGTGAAAGACCACCATATGATGGTAATTCGAGAGCGTGAAAGTTACGAGGATTTAATTCGCGGGGAATCGATTCCGGAAATATTTGAGTAAGTAAAGGACGCCATCATGTTTTCTGGTTCATTCGTTGCTATTGTTACGCCATTTTCCAAAGGAAAATTTGATGAAAAGGCCATGGCTGATCTCATCGAATTCCATATTTCACACGGAACCCATGGTGTTGTGCCTTGCGGAACCACTGGCGAGTCAGCGACCCTCACACCCGATGAGCATGAACGAGTCGTCGCTGTCACCGTCGAAGTTGTGAATAAACGGATACCGGTCATTGCGGGTACTGGGTCAAACTCTACAGACGAAGCCATTACATTTACGAAACATGCCAAGGCCATAGGCGCCGACGGGGCGCTTCTCATCACTCCGTATTACAACAAACCTACCCAAGAAGGCCTCTTTCGTCATTTTGAAGCCGTTGCCAAGGCCGTTGATCTTCCCCAAATCCTCTACAATATTCCCGGGAGGACCAGCATTAATATGCTGCCGATCACCACTGCTCGACTTTCCCAGGTTCCTAACATTGTTGGCATCAAAGAAGGCAGTGGTTCGCTTCAACAGGTTTCAGAAATTATTCACCAATCAAAGTCAGGTTTTCTGGTACTCGCTGGGGATGATCCCTTAACGCTGCCCATGATGGCCCTTGGGGGAAAAGGCGTTATTACCGTAACGGCCAATGTCGCACCAACTGATATGGCCAATATGGTTTTGGCGGCTCTTAAAGGCGACTTTGAACAAGCAAGAACGCTTCACTTCAAATTAACTCCTTTGTTCAGCGCCCTCTTTTTGGAAACGAACCCTATTCCCGTCAAAGCCGCCCTTGCCATGATGGGAAAAATGTCAGAGGAAGTTCGGCTCCCCCTTACTCCCCTCGCCGATGAATATCGGCCTCAACTCAGAAAAGCCTTGCAACAGGCTGGCGTTTTGTAAGGATTCATTTCATGGTACATACGATAATTTCCGGTGCGGCTGGGCGAATGGGCATGCGGCTTGTGGCCTTAACACAGGAGACCCAGGGCCTATCATTAACTGGTGCCATTGAAATGATAGGACACCCTGCGATTGGACAAGACGCGGGAGAAGTCGCGCAAATCGGGAAAACTGGCATTCTTCTCAGTCATGATCTTCATTCGTATCTTCCCCAAAGTGACGTAGTCATCGACTTTACCGCCCCAGCTTCATGCCTTTCTCACCTTGAACAAGTCGTCCGGACCTCAAAAGCGATGGTGATTGGGACAACAGGGTTTTCCGATCAAGAACTGATCCAACTCAAGGCGTTAGCCTCAAAAGTTCCCTGCGTGTTTTCACCCAATATGAGTGTGGGCATTAACGTCCTGGTGAATATTGTTGGCAAAATCGCCAAATCACTTGGTGAGAGCTATAACATCGAAGTCATTGAAGCCCATCACAACAAGAAAAAAGATGCACCAAGCGGAACCGCACTTAAATTGGCCGAAGCGTTAGCCGATGGGATGGAATGGGATTTACAAGAAGTTGGCGTGTATGCCAGACATGGCATTACCGGCGAGCGACAAACACGAGAAATTGGCATGCAAACGATACGGGCGGGAGATATCGTGGGAGATCACACGATTCTGTTCGGTGGCCCTGGCGAACGAATTGAAATTACCCACCGTGCACATACTCGCGATACCTTTGCCCGTGGGGCTCTCCGAGCGGCCGCATGGGTGGTAAATAAGCCTGCAGGTCTCTATTCCATGGCCGACGTCCTCGATTTAAAATAATTCCTTCATCTTTTGACATCAGCCCTCAGGCCTGTGACCAAAACCAGCTTTTCCCAATTCCAAACTTGGTGGACGGAGCTATTCATTGACAAACTGAAAGAGCGCGTGGTGTTATCGGAAACAGCTTAACGATGCAATTACTTCATTGCGCTTGAATAACTGGAGACCGATTTTATGGATATGTTTGGGAAAGTGCCGTTAATTGAAATTTCGGTCCACGTCGCACCCGATCAAAAAAAATGGCTGGATAAAATGGTTGAAGAAGGCCGGATTGCCGTACCTCCTGGAGGTACCCTGGAAAAGGGTTCGGTTATTTCGATGTTCATCCGTATGCTCATTCACAACGCAATGGAAGAACAAATGCGACAGGCCGCCATCGAAGCCGAGGACGAAGATGACGACGACGATGATTGATTGACCTCAATCCAACACTCCTAAAGTCCTATATATTCTTAAAGAGGTGCCTGTTTGACCAATTGAACTCCTAGAGTTAGGCACACTCAGAACTTGTCTCAATAAGGAATGCCTGATTCCGACGGAGGGGAACCTCTTCTTCTGATTGTCATGCTAAGCCCTTTCACCTTCGCCAATTGGGGCTCGGCGAAACATCTTGCCTGGTTTTTTGACTATTGGGGTGATCTCAGATCCTTTGAGTAACTTACCCATGAGCTGCTGAACCTTAAGTGGCAAAAATATAACCCCGTTTCTGAATATATATTGACCTGTCAAGATTAAGTCTTCGATGCCCCATAACACAGTTTTTATCCAGCCAGCCCTTGGGCCAGGATATTGGTGGCAATCAACGACGGTGGATCATTTTGATATACCCGGGTCGAACCCGCCTGACCCCGCTTTGTCGTGGAGCGACCTCGCTCAAAATCCCCATGGAAGGTTGGAAACAAAAAGAAATAGGTGGCTCGGAAATGTGTTACTCACAATGAAGTTGCTACCAAATGGTATCATTTTTAGGGTACATTTGTTTTGGCCAAAGAATACCCCAATAAATACAGCTCATAAATATTTTTACGCTTTAATTGCTGGCAAACATGTCATTGAGATAGGAAGCGATGTTACCGTTTTGGAACATGCGTGAATTTCCTTGATCATGTGATATTAAATTTCTTGTTATATTTCAATGTTTTGCAAACATAAAATTTGATGAAAAAAGGATCGCTTCTTGCTTAAAGTATATTGAGAAGAAAAAGAATGGGAGCTTGGATTGTAAGCATATGATGAATAAAAAAAATCATAAGGAAAGGGGGGTGATCATTAATTTTCCGTCCGGCTTTATGAATGAATTCACGGACTTTATGTCCTGCACTTACTTAGGAGGTGTAAGCAATGTTTCTTTCTAGACGTCAATTTTTAAAGGTCTCAGCAGGGACCGTGGCGGCGGTGGCGTTGGCCGATAAGGCGTTAGCCTTAACCGCGTTACAACCGGTCATCGAAGTGGGCAATCCGCTTGGGGAATACCCGGACCGGTCTTGGGAGCGGGTCTATCACGATCAATACCGGTATGATAGTTCGTTTACCTGGTGCTGTTCGCCCAATGACACGCATGCCTGTCGGGTGCGGTCGTTTGTGCGCAACGGGGTGGTCATGCGCGTGGAGCAAAATTATGACCATCAAACGTATGAAGATCTCTATGGCAATCGTGGGACGTTCGCGCACAATCCCCGGATGTGCTTGAAGGGTTACACGATGCATCGGCGGGTGTATGGTCCCTATCGGCTCAAAGGCC
>JAOUNC010000018.1 GCA_029881175.1 Nitrospirota bacterium
AAGAGTGTGCCGTCGGATCGTCGTAACGGGGACGTGCTATAAACAACCGGTCGTTCCCCTTTGATCGGATCGAACAGGAGGGAATGATCGGGCGGGTGAAGGGGGGCGCCCACCTTTAAGACATGGGTGACGGGATGGTCGTTTGTGTCATTCACCCCGGCATACAGAAACCGTACGACTTCTTCTATCGATCGTCCCATAGCATTTCGCTGTGTCCAGCCGCTCAACTTCTCTGCCATGTGATTCATGTAGGTGATGCGCCCATGTTGATCGGTCGTCAAGACGCCTTCAATGATTGAGCACAGCGTAATGGCCATGCGCTCACGTTCTTCGCGTAAGGTCTCCTCCGTGAGCTTGAGTTGCTGCTCCTGGTGTATCTGGTCAAACGTGTGCGTCACAATGGACGGGAGAAGCTCGATGAGACTACTGTCTTTAATGAAATAATCGCGGGCACCCTGTTTCATCATTTTGACGGCGAGGCGTTCGTCGCCTTGACCCGTGACGACGATAAACGGAATCGTGCGGTGTTGTTGGTTGAGCTGGTGGATCAGATCTTCGCCGGACATATCGGCGAGCTGAAGATCCAAAAGGAGGAGGTCTGCGTGATGATGTGAAAGCCACGTCAGAGCCTCCTGCCCGGTATGGGCGGAAGCGGTGTGAAACCCTTCACGTGTCAGGCACCGTTGGATGAGAGAAATCAGACCTTGGTGGTCGTCAACGATTAAGACGGTGCGGGAGTGCGATCGATCCTCCATGAAGAACCCTCCTTCAACAAACTCAAGGGAAACCGGAACTCTGTGTGGCGCACGTCAGAATGGGGGAAAAATAAAGACGAATAGGACACAGGGCTCATCGGGTGTTGATGAGGGAACGGGAGAACATGGGAAGATTGGTCTGTCGGAATATGGCACAGATAAAAAGACCCTTGTGGGTGTGCCAAAGGAATGAAGGTATTCATAACCGCACCGACCCAACTGGAATGGTTTAGAAAAAGGAACGCGGAGTCTAGCGAAATCTCACAAGGACTGCAAGGTTAAAATTGCCTGGACGTGGCGCCACTTGTTGAATTATCAGATCGTGTCGTAGATGGCGTTGCTGTGGATAACCCTCATCAGGCATAGCATCCCTTGTGGGTTCTTGATACCATTAAAATATTTTTGTGTTTCTCTAGGTAGTCGTCACATCAATGATTGTTAAACGTCTCCTTCTGTTCATCCCTCTCGTTCTTATCCTTTTGCTCCTCCAATCCTATTTCTGGGTTCCTACCTACGAGAACCAAGCCGCAGGAAATCCGGATCGTCTGGTGACCTATATTGAGGGGTCGAGTGGAGATGCCAAGATCCTCAATCCGATCTTAAATGCCGACTCCTCCAGCTCGAGTATTGTGAGTCAGGTCTTCGAAGGCCTACTCGATCTCGATGAAAACCTCGACCTCCGAGGCCGCCTTGCGACGGATTGGCAGATTACTGAACGGGCCTACGTATTGGTGAACTCCCGTCACCGATTCCCGGATGGGGCAGAAGTCACAGGAGACGCCCTTTTTCAAAAAATTCATAGGGCTTGGCAAACGGGAACCGATGAAGGCCTAAAAAATTATGTTCAATCAATGGAGCTATTGCCGGCGACTCAAAAGCAAGAAACCATTTCTTTGTTATTGCCCAATGCGGAAGGCAGGCCGCAGCTGCAGGATGTATCCGTGACGGTTCAGGTTCCGGAACGAGTGGCCTTCAGTCTTACTCAGGTCGACCAGGATTTATTTGATCGCTTGACACCCCTTCTTGGCGAACGATATTTCGAGCATTTTCCTTATGATGAAGCCATTCATCCGGAAGAAGGACTTTCCAAGGAAACCGAGCAGGCTCTTCGTGAAAAATATCCTGAAATTCTTCCTGTTGGAGAACATAATCCGACCATTGTGTTTCATCTGCGAAAGGGTGTGAGGTTTCAAGATGGCCATGAATTCGATGCAGGGGATGTCAAGTTTACGTATGAAGCGATTATGAATCCCAAAAATCTGTCGCCACGGACACCGGATTTTGAACCCATAAAAACCGTAGAAATCATTGATCCGTATACGGTCACAATCATTTATAAACGCCTGTATTCTCCTGCGATCAATGCCTGGACGATGGGCATTCTTCCTGAGCATCTGCTCAATGCCGAGTCATTGACGCGCGAAACAGAACAGCGGGGTTTATCAGCAGAGGCCCAAAAGGCTTTTGGGATGCGGGATAGTCAATTTAACCGGCATCCGATCGGGAGCGGGCGTTTCCAGTTTGTGGAATGGCAGGGGGATGAATTTATTCATCTGAAGCGATTTGATGGCTATTGGGAAGGCCCGGCGCAATATCATGATTTTTACATGCGGATTATTCCTGAACTCTTTACGCAAGAAGTCGAGTTTCGCACCGGAGCCATCGACTTTTATGGGGCGCAACCGCATCAAGTCGATCGCTATAAAAACGATCCCACGTATCAATGGTTTTCCAGCTTGGGTTTTGCGTATACCTATATTGGCTATAACAATCGAAAGCCGTTGTTTGCCAACGCAGACATTCGAAAAGCGTTAGGCATGGCGATTAATGTTCAAGAAATTATTCAATATCTGATGTATGGAGAAGGTGAGCGGACCACCGGGCCCTATCCCAAAAATACTGAATGGTATGATTCCACGATTCAACCCCTTCCTTACGATCCCGAGGGGGCAAAAGCCATTTTTCAGCAGGCCGGGTGGCATATGAATGCAGAGGGATGGCTTGAAAAGGATGGGAAGATTTTTGAATTCAATTTAATTACGAATAATGGCAACCCCATTCGAAAAAATCTGATGACCATCGCGCAGAATGCCTGGAAAAAAATCGGGGTGAAAGTGAATACCCAAGTGTTCGAGTGGGCGGTGTTTTTAGGTGATTTTGTGAATACCGGGGACTTTGATGCGGTTGTCTTGGGATGGAGCATGGGCATTGATCCTGATTTGTATCAGATTTGGCATTCCAGCCAGGCGGGCCCTCAACAATTAAATTTTGTCGGCTACAAGAGCCAAAGGGCCGACGAACTCATTGTCCGGATCCGTCAGGAATACAACCGCGACCGACAACGACAACTGACACACGAACTGCATCGATTGATCTATGATGATCAACCCTATACGTTCCTGTATGCTCCCTTGAGCACACGGGTTTTGGATAAGAAAATTGTGCTGGTTGAGAAAGGACCTGATGGGAAGGAGCAGTATCAAAAGATTTATCCCACCAAAAGCGGTGATATTACCTTCTATTTTCATAAATGGCGAAAGCTGGAATTCACGCCAAATTTTTAGTCGACCTGGGATGGGCCTGTATTGGCATGCTTTCAGTTAAGATCGATGTCGCTTTTCGTGATGCCTGCAAGCAGTTGGCAGGCATCTTGAGCCAAGGGAGCGACATTCAAGGAGAGATCCCTGCCGGAAGCAAGCAGGGATAACAACCGTTTAATAGGAACCCGTTCAGAAGAACATGTGGAATTTTATTATTCGTAATATTGCGCAGCGACTGATTTTGCTGGTCATCGTCTCTTTTGTCGCGCATTCATTTATCCATTTGGCGCCTGGAGAGCCTAGCGAAGTGGATCCGATGAATCCCCGGATGAAACCGGAAGACATCGCCAAGATCCGCGCGGCGTTTCACTTAGATGACCCGTTGTATATGCAATATGCTTATTGGATTCGGGATTTGGCATCAGGAGAATTGAAATCATTTAAGGACAGTCAGCCGGTTCTCCCCAAAATCTGGGACCGGTTTCTCAACTCGCTGCCCCTGTTTATCTTAGCCACGTTGTTAGTCTGGACATGGGCATTTCCGACCGGAATTTATGGGGCGGTGTTTCGAGGCGGGGTGTATGATCGGGGTACCGTCTTTTTGTCCTATGCACTTATTTCCATCCCTGGATTTTTCCTGTCCTATTTAGCAATCATGTGGGTAGTCGGATGGTTTGGTGTGCCCGTGATTAGCATCAAAACCTTTGGCATGGAGCATGCGGAGACAGCGTATAGGATGATGGATCGTGTCTGGCATTTGGTGATTCCCTCCGTCATGGCGGCGATTGGAGGCATTGCGGTGTTGTCCCGCTATGTCCGCTCGCAAATGTTAGAGGTGTTAAGCCAGGATTATGTGCGGACGGCTAGAGCCAAAGGGTTGGAAGAAGACACCGTCATTTATGGTCATGCCCTTGGGAATGCGTTGCTCCCTTTTGTGACGATGTTCGGGCTTTTGTTGCCAGGCCTGATTGGAGGGTCTGTGATTTTTGAGCAAATCTTTGCCTGGCCGGGATTGGGGCGGTTGGCGTACGAAGCGATTCTGTCACGAGACTTTCCTATCATTATGACCTTGAATTTTATCGCGGCGGTCTTAACCTTGGCGGGAACCTTACTCTCGGATATTCTTTATGCGGTGGTAGATCCTAGAATTCGCTTGCATTAAGGGAGTGTTGAATAATTGCGATTTCAAAGGGCGAATAGGCTGAGGGTCGTGTTGCACATCAAAGGTGGTGGGTCGGTTCAAAAAAGTCCATTCAGCAAGGCCCCGGCCTTTTTTGCGCGCGGAGCGTACTCATAGTACGTGAGCACGGAAAAATGGCGAGAACGCCGCTGACGGCTTTTTTCAACAAACCCATTAACTGAAAAACCTTGAAAGCCATCTGTTTATGAATGGACCAAAAACATCGGCTTCGCGCCAGGCGGCTCACATGTCGTTAGACCCCGAAGCCATGGCTCCCCCCGAAACGCCCTGGCAAGAATTCCTTCGAATCTTTCGGAAGGATTACCAAGCGCTCTTTGGGTTTTGGGTGTTAATGCTCCTGCTAGTGAGCGCGTTGGCTGGAAAGGCCTTAACGGAATGGTGGGTGGTGTTTGATCCGGAAGTAGTCCGACTGACCGACAAATTCCTTCCTCCGTTCTCCGTCCCGTCACCAGACAGCCTTCCAACTGATAGGCCGTTTGGTGGCATCTATCTTATGGGCACTGACGAATTGGGGCGGGATGTGTTTGCTCGAATGTTCCAAGGCTCGTTTGTGTCGCTGTCTATTGGATTTGTGGCGGTGGGTATTTCCTTAGGAATTGGCATATTGTTGGGAGGATTGTCTGGATTTTACGGGCATGTCAAATTGTGGTGTATCACGGTGGACACGCTGATCATGCGGTTCACGGATGCGATGATGTGCTTTCCGACGTTTTTTCTTATTTTGACCGCGGTCGCATTACTGCCTCCCAGTATTTACACCATTATGATGATTATTGGATTGTTTAGTTGGATGGGAACCGCGCGGTTTGTCCGGGCAGAATTTTTATCGATTCGAGAGCAGGACTACGTCACAGCCGCGAAGGCGTTAGGGATACCGGAAGGCCGGATAATTTTTCGCCATATGGTGCCGAATGCCTTAGCGCCGGTGTTTGTGTCAGCCACCATTGGTGTGGCCTCGGCCATTCTGACGGAATCCGGGTTGAGCTTTTTGGGTTTTGGGGTGCCTCCGCCAGATGCCACATGGGGAAATATTCTTTCCGATGGCAAAGGATTTATTTTTGACGCACCATGGCTCTTCTTTATCCCCGGCATGGCGATCTTTATGGTTGTGCTGGCCTTTAATCTTGTGGGTGAGGGGTTACGTGAAGCTCTCAACCCAAAATTGCGAAGTCGCTAAATGACATCCAGAATCCACCCTCTCTTACAGGTTTCCAATCTTCAAACGTCGTTTTTTACGGACAAGGGTGAAATTAAAGCGGTTGATGATGTGAGCTTTACCATTCATGGTGGCCAGACGCTGGCATTGGTCGGCGAGTCGGGTTGTGGGAAGTCAGTGGCCGCCTTATCCATCATGCGATTGCTGTCTTCGCCGGGCCGCGTGGTCGGTGGGACAATTAACTTTAAGGGACAAGATCTGCTGAGCCTCCCTGAAACGGCCATGCGCAAGGTACGAGGAAAGTCTATTGCCATGGTTTTCCAAGAGCCCATGACTTCATTGAATCCGGTGATGCGGATTGGCGATCAGATTGGAGAAGTGTTGCAGATTCATACGGATCTTTCGAAACAAGCGATTCGCCAAGAAGTGATTGGATTGTTGATGAAAGTGCGTATTGCGTCACCCGAACAACGCATTGATCAATATCCCCATGAAATGTCGGGTGGCATGAAACAACGCGTGATGATTGCCATGGCCTTAGCCTGCAAGCCGGACTTGTTGATTGCCGACGAACCGACTACGGCCTTAGATGTCACGATTCAAGCACAGATTCTGGATTTGTTGTCCGACCTTCAAAAAGATTTGGGCATGGCCATTTTGCTCATCACGCATAACCTGGGCGTTGTCGCGCAATTTGCTCAAGAGGTGATTGTGATGTATGCGAGTAAAATCGCCGAACGGGCTGAGGTCAAGACACTCTTTCAGCATCCGAGCCATCCCTATACGCGCGCGCTCTTGAAATCGTTACCGCGGCCAGGAGAACGACAAGTACGGTTGGAGGCCATTCCAGGGACGGTGCCGTCGCCTTTGCAATATCCCACAGGATGCCATTTTGCCTCACGATGTGCCGATGTCTTAGAGCAATGTCCCACGCAATCTCCCCCAACCATTCAAATAGGGGAGTCGCATGAAGCCGTCTGTTGGTTGCATCAATCAAAGTCAGTATGAGGGCCATGATGCCTCTTATATGTATTCCCCTCGCCCCTTTGGGGAAAGGGTAGGGTGAGGGTGCAGACGTCAACCTGACATGGAAAGAACAAATTTGCTAAATGTTCTTCTCGAAATATTTTGATCAAATATCTGTATGGCGAGCTACGTCATAAGCGTTTTTCCTATTGACTAATTCACCCTCACCTCCATCCTCTTCCTGAGAGGGAGAGGAAGGAACTTTTCTGGAGAAATGAACAGCCACAAATGACCTGTTCTCTCTGAAAGTAAAATTTGTTTGATTTATGAATTCCACAACCTCCCCACTCCTCCAAGTCACCGGACTTAAAAAATACTTCCCTGTCCGCAGCGGGATTTTTTCGCGCGTGTCGGGATGGGTCAAGGCTGTCGATGATATTACGTTACAAATAAAGCACGGGGAAACATTGGGGCTGGTCGGTGAGTCGGGCTGTGGCAAAACAACGGTGGGACGCTCTATTCTCAGGCTGATGGAACCGACGGCTGGCGAAATTAAATTTGAGGGCGAAGATCTGCTGGCCCTCAAGCCTCGTGAGTTGCGACAGGCACGTCGGCGCATGCAAATCATCTTTCAAGATCCCTATAGTTCGCTCAATCCACGCATGACCATTGGATCTATTGTGTCGGAGCCGCTCAAAATTCATAAAATTGCCAAGGGTCAGGAATTACAGGATCGAGTCAATCAATTGTTTGTGAAAGTCGGCCTCAGGCCTGAACATCAGTCTCGGTATCCGCATGAGTTCTCCGGTGGACAACGGCAACGGGTAGGGATTGCGCGTGCACTGGCGCTCAATCCAAAATTTATTGTCTGCGATGAGGCGGTGTCGGCATTGGATGTTTCGATTCAAGCGCAAATCTTAAATTTGCTTCGTGACCTTCAGCAGGAATTTCATCTATCCTATCTCTTTATCACGCACGATCTGAATGTGGTCCAATATCTGGCCGACCGGATCGCTGTCATGTATTTGGGGCAATTGGCTGAAGTGGCCTCAACCGAAGATCTCTTTGCCACGCCAAAACATCCCTATACGCAAGCGCTCTTGTCAGCCAACCCTGTGCCGGATCCGACCGCCGTGTCCCAACGAATGATCCTCTCCGGCGATGTCCCTTCGCCGTTACACCCACCAACCGGATGCCGGTTTCATCCCCGCTGTCCGCAAGTCATGGATGTCTGTAAAACAGCCGCTCCCCCACTGATTCAGATCGGCCCTCCAGAAGAAGGCCACCAAGTCTGGTGCCACTTGTATACTTAGGCAAATCCAGATGAACGGTCTCAGGTCGACTGACCATCCCATATGTACAAGAAAATTGACTGCATTATTCAGGCATTAGATGAAAATCGCTCAGTGACACCCTACATCAGGTTGTCATCCTGAGCGCATGGCGAAGGATCTGTGCCCAGGTACAGCAGCTATGGTTCAACCTGGGCTCACTTCTTTTGTTCTGAATCGTGGCCAATAAAAGGTGTGCCAAGCTCAGCCCATTCGGAGACCCAGGGACTTATCCGTTTGCAGCGATAATGTAACTATGCCAATCGGTATATCATGCCGCTGATTTCGGCATGGATAGCGTTGACAAGTTTATGATTCAAGACGACAATCAGAGAGGAATTTGGAGCTGGCCACGTACGTTGCGGCGGTCCGTAAGCGCAAAGGTGTTTGGACATTTCTAAACAGGAGTGAGTATGTCAAATATTAAAGAGAAAATGACCGAAGTGATTCAGTCACAACCTGAAGATGCGACTTATGAGGAAATCATGCGCGAACTTGCCTTTGAGCGGATGATCGAACGAGGTCTCGTGGATTCTCGTAGCGGGCGCGTCGTATCCAACGAAGATATGGAACGCCGGATTCGCTCATGGCAGAAATAAGATGGACCGAAGAAGCTCACCGTTGGCTTCGTGACATCCACGATTACATAGCAGAGGATAATCGAGAAGCAGCTCAGAACGTGTTATCGGGAATTTATGAGAAAGTACAGTTGCTGCGGCGTTTTCCCGAAATCGGTCACAAGTATCGCACTGAGACAGATGGTGAAATCAGAATCTTACTCTACGGACATTATCGGATCGCATACCTTCTGAGATCTTCCACCAGTATTGACATTTTAGGTGTATTTCACGGAGCACTGGACATTAGCAGGTATCTTCCGTGATTCAAGTGAATACCCTATTGGCCAACCTTCGTCGTTAGAGGGGGCGCTTCCTGTCCCGTATGCAAAATAGTCGACCTTCCTTGCCTGATTCAGGTCGGCCCTGGAGAAAAAGACCATCTGGTCTGGTGCCACTTGTATGCTTAGGCAAAAGCCAGATGAACGTTCTCTGAACGGTTAAATCACTCCGATGTGTCAGGAAATTGATTCCACAATTTCGACATTGAATGAATACGTGATGATTCTGTGAAGACCTCACCAAGTTGGCATCCTTTGCCTTGAGCTGAGGATGACAATCTGGGTAGGGTCTCACCGAGGTATCCCGTATTCGTTCAATTCCTGAACCGTAAAATCTCTTTTTTACAAAATATCCTTCAGCTTTCATTTTCATTGAAAACAGCACATGTGTATTCATCGTACGTCCATCTTTTTATCTTATAGGGGCCTAATGCGATATAATGACAAAGAGGTTAAGTTTTTATGAATCCCCCCTATACCATTGGCACTCTCCTTCTGGACCGCTTGTACAAGCTGGGGCTGCATCATATTTTCGGCATCCCCGGCGATTATGTGCTGACGTTCTATAAGCTTCTCGAAGAATCCCCTATCCAGCATATCGGGACCACTCGCGAAGATTGCGCAGGTTTTGCATCGGATGCCTATGCCCGCATTCATGGGATTGGTGGCGCATGCGTGACCTATTGCGTGGGTGGTCTGAACATGGTCAATGCCATTGCCTGCGCCTATGCTGAGCGATCACCAGTCGTGGTCATTTCCGGATCTCCCGGGCTGACCGAACGAGTGAATGATCCCTTTCTGCATCATATGGTGCGTGATTTCTCCACTCAACGCGATGTGTTTGAAAAAATTACCGTGGCCTCCGTGATTTTGGATGACCCTCATACTGCCGAACGGGAGATTGATCGAGCCTTGAAGGCATTGATGCAATTTAAGCGACCGATCTATTTGGAAATACCACGAGATCTCGTACTGACTCCTGTGCAAGTGGCCTCAACGGAACCACCCCAAGAAACTGTCTGCCAAAGTGATCCAGCGGCCCTCAAAGAAGCCGTTGCAGAAGTGCGTGCCATTCTGTCAGATTCAGAACGTCCGGTTATTTTGGCTGGCGCAGAAATTCACCGGTTCGGTCTTCAGGATGAATTAACCGAACTGGTCGAGCATATGAACGTCCCCATCGCAACGACCTTGTTGGGGAAGTCGGTCATCCGCGAAGATCATCCTTTGTATATTGGCGTGTATGGGGGATTGGTGGGGCGAGAAGAAATTTTAGAGTTTGTGGAGAACGCCGACTGCCTGCTGATCTTAGGGACCTTGCTCACTGATGTCGAAGACGTCAAAGCGCATACCATGCTCCTGTCCGCAGGCCGCACCGTTCATGCGACGGCAGACTCCCTTGCCATCAAGCATCATACCTATGAAGACGTGCGCTTTGAAGATTTTATCCGGGCCTTGGCGGCGTCGCCCTTGTCGTCATTTCCTGCGCGGGCGCTTCCTCCTCGTGACAGCGTTCGATTTGATCCACCTGGACCGGAAGCGGCCGTGACCCTTCGTAATGTGTTCGGGTATTTGGATGGTTTGCTGAATGACAAGACGGTGGTGATCGCTGATGTCGGGGAATCGCTGTTTGCCGCTGCTGATTTGCGGGTACGGAAAAGCGCGGAGTTTTTGTCTCCGGCCTATTACACGTCCATGGGATTCAGCGTCCCGGCCGCTCTTGGTGCCGGATTTGCCGATCCTACCCTCAGGCCTCTGGTGTTGGTAGGTGATGGAGCATTTCAAATGACGGGCACAGAATTGTCCACGTGCATTTGCTATGGGCAGGCCCCCATCATCGTGGTGCTGAATAACCACGGCTATGGGACGGAACGGGAAATTCTCGAAGGCCCTTTCAATGACATCCATGAATGGCAGTATGAAAAAGTCTGCGACTTGTTGGGAGGAGGCGTGGGACATCGGGTGGGGACATTTGGAGAATTAGTCCAGGCCCTGAATTCCGCCGTTGATGATGTTAAGCACGTACATGTGCTAAATGTCCTACTTGACCCAAGTGATCGTTCCACCGCCATGAAGCGGGTCGCCCGGCGACTGGCGAAACGGATGGCAGGGCAAAAGTAATGGATGTTTGTAAAACTACCGATTCTCCTTTAATCCCAATCGGCTCTCTCGAAAAAGGCCACATGAGTGAGCCGTTCCCCATTGCTGATTGAAAAGAAACCGATAATGGCGTATGTTTGAGGTAATCAATAACATGTGCTTTGGACAGACTCTCATTGGTTTGTCCCATAGGATGTTTACAGAGTGCTCATCAAAAACAGTCTAGTTATGATAAGGTGGGAGGAATGAAAATATGACCATAAATGCCGAGGCTTCGGGGCGTTTCAAAAAAGCATGCCCTGAGTTTCTTCGAAGGGTTCGTCCTGTCCTGAGCTTTGCCGAAGGGAAGGCCGCAGCCAGTTTTGCGCGGAGAGCGTCCTTCCACTACGTGAGCAGGGAAAACTGGCGAGAACGCCGCTGGCGGCTCTTTTCAACTGCCCCTTATGCATTATAAATCGACGTCGGATGAAATTCCTGTCCTCACAGTAGCGTATTTACACCAGAGGCCCGATTACTGGGCCTCTTGGAAACAGTAAATAGGTATCCTGCTTCATCATCTTTTTTAATTGCCCCTCCCTAGAGTCCTCTGATCTCATCGGAGCCACCAAATCTGGTTTAATTTGCCTAGGTAATCGCTAATAGCTTTACCAACGATATCCTGAATTCCTGGTTGCCTTACCCCCCCTTGAGGTAGATTCATCGGTCTTACGGATAAAGTCTAACGCCAGGGATGGGTGTCGCAAAGTCCAGCATTGTTAGAAAGGAAGCCTGCTATGAAACGTGTCTCTCTCTTGTGTGGAGCCGTGGCCTTGTTGGTGGCCATGACCGCGCCGTCCGCCTGGGCGCTCTCCATTACCAAAACTAACAACACCTTCGGGTCCGTGGATAATAGTTCCGACACCAGAACGGTCGACATTGCTGCCGGTGATATCACCATGGGGACGGGAACGATCCTCAGTGTGACGGCCACATTGGACTTCTCTAAATGTAACGACACTGCCACAGCCAGTGGTTGTAGTGGTACAGGGGGTGGCACAATTCCTTTCTCAAATGAAATTGCTTTTGCACTCACCAGTCCGACTGGGACGACGGTAAATTTGGTGACTGCCGGCACGTTTACTTTTGGGAGTGGGGAATATCGGGCGGAAATAACCTTCGATGATTTGGCGGTTTCCGCTCTTCCAGCGAACCCAACCAATGGGACCTTCCAACTGGTCGGGACCTTGGGGAGTTTTGCCGGGGAGAATGCGGTGGGCACGTAGTCCCTGGCATTTTCAGACAATGCAGACGGCGATCCTTTGGGTCTACATAGTTTTTCTTTGACAGTAGAGACCGACATGCCCACCCAGCCTCCGGCCGTCCCGGAACCAGGCACAATTCTTTTGTTTGGCACCGGCCTAGCCGGTCTGGCCGCCTGGCGGTACAAGAACCACAAGGCTGCCTAAACTTTGTCAGATTGCGGCGAGTGAATCTTCCTAAAAAGCCTGGCTCTGAAAAGAGCCAGGCTTTTTTGTGTTCTTACTTTTCACTTCTCACATTTCTCTTTTAACCCTCTTCTGTTGGTTGGTTGCGGGCATGCTGAACTGGCCCGTATAATGGCTGTTTTTGAGGCATCATTCTTTATTTTTCAAGATTGGATTCCCCTATGAGTACTGAGACTGTGGAAAAAGATTCGAAAAATTACCCGATTCTTCGGAATTTGCAATATTCGCCATTAAAGCAGGGGGATGAGCAATACATTGTGTTGTGGGATCCGACTGGTTTGTCGGCGGAAAAGCTGGTCCTGCCGCTCAATTATTTCTGGCTGTTTCAGTTTTTTGATGGAGAGCATTCGTTAGAGCAGCTCGGTGGGGAATACCTGAAAAAGTATGGGGAATTCATGATGCCGGATCAGCTCACCAAATTGGTGGCCGATCTGGAGGAAAAATTGTTTTTGGAAGGCGATCGCCTGAAGCAAGTCCAGAAGCAAGCTTTTGAAGCCTATCGTAAGCTTGAGGTGAGGCCGATGGCGTTTGCCGGGAAACAATATGAAGCAGATCCCGTGAAATTGCGTGAGCAGATTGACGGGTTTTATGCCTCGAAGGAAGGGCCCGAGCAGGGCAAGGCCGAATGTGCCGGTCAGATAATTAAAGGTCTGGTGGCTCCAAATTTTGACATCAAGGATGCCGGACCCATTTACGCCTGGGGCTATCAGGAGTTGCAGGAAGGCCAGGTCCCCGATGTGTTTGTGTTGATTGGGACGTGCCATGCGGGTCTTGAAGGCGGTATTGCGTTGACGGATAAAGATTTTGAAACGCCGTTTGGGACGGTTCCGGTGAATCGAGCGATTATTGATGCGATTCGTCAAGAAGCGGGTGAGACGTTTTTTGCTGAAGATATTTCTCATCTTCGGGAGCACAGCCTGGAATTGCAATTGCCGTTTCTCCAGCATGCGCTGGGTGAGGGGCGTGAGATTTCCATTGTGCCGATTTTGGTCGACTTTCCTCCGGACACACTGACGGGTGGAGAGTTTCAACAGCTCTTTCATCGAATCGATCAATTTTTGACGATCACCAAACGTGCGATTCAAGCCAGTGGCCAACAGGTGTGCGTCATTGGCAGCGCCGATCTGGCGCATATCGGCATTCGGTACGGCGATCAAAAGCCACCCACCGATTTTTCATTCCATCGCTGTATGCAGACTGATTTGGAGATGCTGAAAAAAGTTGAAGAGGCTGATCCGGAAGGCTTTGCGGAGTTTATTTTGAAAGAAGGCAATCAGCGACGAATTTTAGGATTTTCGGTAATTTTTACCTTAATGAAACTGTTGCAACGCGATAGTGAGCCACTGAAGGGGCAAGTGTTACGTTATGATCGCGGCATTACGGATCAGTTCAATTCGACTGTGACGTATGCCAGTATTGCGTTTGTCTAACAGGATGTTGAAAAATCTTGTCCGCCTAGTTTTTGGCAGGGGGGCTATCATCTAATTTTTGTCATACCCTCGAAGGCGGGTATCCATCCTGAAAATCCCTTCAGATGGATTCCCGATTGAAAACGTCGGGAATGACCCAATAGGTGAAACCAGGGTCTTCTGGTATTCACATCCACCCACTGCTTCATCTCTACTTTCTACTTCATTCGTTTCCCTTTTCACGTGGCGCTATTCCTCGGCCCGAATCGTGATCCGTACGGGATTTAGGGGGTTATCTCGGTCGTCTCGTGGAGCTGCCACGATTTGATCGACCACATCCATTCCTTTGACGACCTTCGCGAAGACCGAATAGCTTCGGTCCAGACTCCCCTGGTCTTCGACGCATATAAAAAATTGTGAGCCGCTATCGGTTACGTCACGCGTGGAATCCTCGCTTCGTGCCACTTTGGCCATGGAAATCGTGCCACGGCGATGAGGGCGATCACTGGTTTCCGGGGGAAGATTAAAACCTGGGCCTCCGGTTCCGTGAAGGCTGCGGTCGGGATTTTTGCTGAGCGGATCTCCAGATTGAACGAGAAACCCTGGGATCACACGGTGAAACGACATGCCATCAAAGAATTTCAACCTGATCAAGTTGAGGAAGCTTTCAACATGGCGTGGTGCGTCGTCGGTGAAAAAACGAATTTCAATGTCTCCAAGGGCTGTGGAGATCACGGCTTTGGGATTTTTCTTTTTGAATTGTATGGAAGGTGGTGTCAACATAGGGAATGCACTGTACCAAGTGCTCGTAAAGGTCATCAACCCTCAGGGGCATTTAAAAATAGATAGAGGGAACAGGTCTTGACAGGAGGAGGGGCACGTATGGCCGAAGCTTCTGTTGGGAGACGCTGGAAGGCTAATCCATTAATGATTCAATCAGTATGCAGCTTGCCGCCAATGGGTCCGTTTCGCTGAATATCTTTTGAATCGTGTGGCAGGCTGTGCGAACCTTGGGGGAAGTGAGAAGGTGCTCCAGATCCTGTACGATTCTTTTTTCATGGAAGGCTCGCCGAGAAATGGTGCGACCCACGCCTAATTTTTCGATGCGGGCGCCGTTATCAAATTGATCAAATGCGTAGGGCTGAATGAGTTGGGGGATGCCGGCTCGCAGGGC
>JAOUNC010000320.1 GCA_029881175.1 Nitrospirota bacterium
TTTGAGGGTGCCACACACTTGGGATTTCATCCCGATGGCGAATCCCCCCCCTTATGTTTTCGCCGACTGCCAAACAGTTCATGACGACTCTTATACAGATCGGAATCACCGGTGCAACCTTTAGGGAGCATCCCCCCCTTACACGACGGAGAACCATTGCCCGTCCATAGTTGAGGTTCCAGGAAACAGCGTCATGATCTGCCCCCACCAAACTGTCAGACTCCTACTCTTAATTGAATTTCCCCAGAATGACCTGAGCCAAGTATTTCACAAGAAGAATAAGTGGAACTTATAAAATGACCATGGTAATATGACCATAGTTTAAATGCACATTACCGAATTTAGAAGGGGCGATCCATGAATCAAATCACCATTTCCAAATCTAAGTTGAAACCACGGCTCTTAGAGATTTTGCGAGAGGTCGAGCGGTCACGAAAAGAACTAGTCATTACGGATCATGGAAGGCCGGTATTGAAAATTCTGCCCTATTCGGCAAAACCCTCGGAAACCCTTAAAACGCTTCGTGGAAGTGTGGTGGAATATATCGACCCAACAGAACCGGTTGAATCCTCCTGGAATGCGCTCACATGATTGTTTTGGATACCCATGTATGGGTGTGGTGGTTAAGCGAAAGTCAGTCTCTGCCTCCTAAGGTTCAAAAAATCCTCACAGAAGCTCAAGCGAAGCAGGCCATTTTCATCTCGTCTATTAGTGTCTGGGAAGTGGCACAATTGGCCTCACGCGGACGGCTGAAATTGACCATGGATTATGCAGATTGGATTGCCCAGACTGAATCTCTCTCGTTTATCAATTTTGTGCCGGTTGATAATCGTATAGCTCTCAGATCAGTACAACTTTCTCCGCCGCTGCACCAAGATCCGGCTGATCGCGTCATTATGGCGACAGCATTGATCTTAGGCATGCCACTCATCACCAAAGATGAAAAAATCTCTCGCTATCCTCATCTCAAAACCATCTGGTGAAACCCCGAAGATGATACCGCTCTCCCGTTCCATTGCTTCTATCTCCCAACCAAGACCTTTTCAGAAAAATATGCTAGCATTTCTCTACTGAGCCATTGATCAGTCGGCAATCTCGACCACTGATTTTTTTAGTTTCCACTGTTCAGCAACCGATACGACACCTAACGGCCTATCACTGAACACAAGGCCTTCACTCCAAAGGAATGTACTCAGGATGTTCTGGTGGCATTGGTCAATTTTAGGGTTGAGTTTAGTTGGGATTGAAATCCTGACCTTAGGTGGGCTGGGAAATTTTTATTTCCTGTTTTTCGGGGTGGCAGCCTTGATGGTCAGTGCCCTGACCTGGATTGGTCTGATTGAAACCGACTGGGTGCAATGGTTTTTTTTCGTGGTCTTCGGCATCATCTCACTCTTCGCTCTGAAGAAACCGCTTCAAGGATCTGGCTTCCTCTCAGGAAAAAATGGCATCCCTGTGGATTCAATGGTCGGAGAATTGGCCACGGTTCTGGAGAATCTGGAAGGCCAACGCATAGGCAAAGTTGAACTCCATGGTTCATCTTGGACCGCCCGCAATGCTGGTACGTCTACCATCGAAAAAGGTTCGCAAGCCAAAGTGATTCGAGTTGAAGGATTGACGCTCTGGATCCAGGCTGATCCGATCACACAGGAGGAATCTCATGTCGGGTGAATTGCTGGTCATGCTGGTTCTGGCCTTACTGGCGTTTATTATTCTGTCAAAAACGGCCTCGTGGTTCCCCAACAGAGCGCCTATGTCGTTGAACGGCTAGGAAAGTATTCGTCGACATTGAACGCCGGCCTGCACATCCTCATTCCGTTTTTGGATGTGATTCGATACAAACATACGTTAAAAGAAATGGCCGTGGACGTCCCTGAGCAAATTTGTATTACCAGGGATAACGTTCAAGTCGGCGTGGATGGAGTCTTATATATTAAAGTGCTTGATGCCGAACGTGCCTCCTATGGCATTACCGATTATCGATTCGCCATTTCTCAACTGGCACAAACCACCTTTCGCAGTGAAATCGGGAAAATTGACCTGGATAAAACCTTCGAAGAACGATCCACCATCAATGTTTCCGTGGTCAACGAATTAGACAAAGCCTCCGCACCCTGGGGCGCCAAGGTCCTTCGGTATGAAATTCGTAATATTAATCCACCCAAAGACGTGCTCAGTGCCATGGAAAAGCAAATGCGGGCGGAGCGGGAAAAACGCGCAGTGGTGCTGGCCTCTGAAGGTCAACGGGACGCAGCGATCAACGAGGCCGAAGGGGAGAAACAGCAAGTCATCAAAGCCTCAGAAGCTAAACGACAGCAGCAAATTAATGAAGCGGAGGGTGAAGCCTCCGCGATTCTGGCCATTGCCACGGCCACCTCTGAAGGCATTCGAAAAGTGGCGGAAGCCATTCAAGATCCAGGCGGCTACGAGGCCGTACAATTCCGCGTGGCTGAACAATATATTGGGGAATTTGGAGAATTAGCCAAAGCCAGCAATACGCTCGTGCTCCCCGCATCCGTCTCAGATGTGGGATCGATGATCGCGTTAGCCATGAATGTGATCAATAAAAGCCCCGGAAAGACTCCCACCACCTCCTAGTGTTCAGTTGAGCCTCCCTCCCGGTTGACTGCTCGACGAACATTCGCGATGATATCCTTTCTCTCTCAGCACGGATAAAGGAGTCTCCTCATGATGAAGAAATGTTATCTTTACAGTTTCATCTGGTTTTTCTTCTTACCGAACCTGGCACAAGCGAGCTCCTACGCTCCACTCGCAGACTTTTCAGCCGTACGCCAGAATGCACAATGCCAGATGACACTGTTATCTGAAGCATTTCTGAAAAATTGGACGCCGCCAGAAAACTTTTTTTCGGTGCCCGCCTATCCTCAGGCAAGGTTGGTGAGCGCCATACCCAGCGGGACCGCAACCATCAAGGGGAAAAACTATCTGACCTTCCCTTCAGCGGTGCTGTTAAGCCCGGATCCCGCTGAAAGAATTATTGAGTTTTATACAACCACATTAGGGCTGGGGTGGCATCAGACTGAAGATCGTGGATTAACGTATATCTATCGAATGCCTAAACCGATCAGTTCCGGTGAGGCCCTCACGCAACAGCTGATGAGCCGCCCTGGCTACACACCACATATTGCCATTGATACCGACCTGCGGCCTTGTGACCAACAGCTCGTCCCAGGCGCCAAAACCCGTATTACGGTCGTCGCTGCCCCTCGATAGCCTCGCCTTCTGCTGACTTCATGGCTCTCTAGCTTTCTCTACGCCACTCGAATTTCTCGAAGAGGCAAGGGACTTCCGTAGAACGGATCTGTCCGATGGCGAACCACTTCGACCTGTCGCCCCTCTCGCCCAAAAGCAATGTGCTCGCCAACCTTAGGGTTTTTGGCGTTGACCATGAGCTGCAGCGCCACATCATAAAGCAGGGCTTCACTGTCTTTCGCTGATAAGCCTAAAGGGAGAAACGTCTCGATCTCATCCAATCCAAATTTTGTGAGCCCTCGGGTATGCAGCCACGTCCGCATGTCCTGAATCTGCTCATGTTGTTCCACCTGCACATGATCATCGACTTGAACATCAGCCAAGTCGCGGTCCTTCCAATCTGACGGATTCCTGTAGAGCCCCATGGCCACATCATAGGTCGTCCCTTCCATGAGCAACGTGAGCCCTCTGGCTATTCGAGCCAGATGCAGCACCTCATCCTGTCGATCAGACTGCGTTTTTGGCGGAGCGATCAGCTGCGCAAGATGAGGATGCTCCCACTGCAGGCGTTCCTTCCATTGCGCCACAATTTCTGGAGGAGGCGCCAATTGCACCTGTGCCTTCCAGTTGATATGCACGGCCTCAAAATGTTGATGCCCATTGGCTGACAAGAACCGAATCTGCAACGGCCCACCATAGAGTTGATCAAACCAGGCGGCAAGATACCCCGGAGGGGGGGGATCCCCGTGCGTCCAGCCAATCAGAAAGGCCGGCAACAGGGGAGGCGC
>JAOUNC010000322.1 GCA_029881175.1 Nitrospirota bacterium
CTGTAAGATTCTGGCATTGGACACAAGATAGTCTCGCTTATCCGGATCTTCTCCTATTGGTGCTTCAAAAAACACAAAAGATGGAATCACGTTCTGGATCTCTTTGCAGAGTTCAACCTTTGAGAGGTTGGCATCATCCAATCCAACATTATATGGCTTACCTTTCATGTGCTCGAAATGGTCGATTGCATGAACAAAGGCCTTACTGACGTCTCGAATATGAATGTAGTTTCGCTTAAAATGGCCCTCAAAAATTACCACGGCCTTGTCATGAACAGCCCGATACACAAAATTATTGACCAATAGATCAATTCTCATACGAGGAGAGGCCCCAAACACCGTGGCTAATCGAAGGGTAAGGGTGTTTTCCCGCTCAAGAAGAACCCGCTCAGCCTTAACTTTTGTTTCACCATATAGACTAATGGGCCGCAAAGGAGTCTCTTCTGTGCAATATTTTCCAGCTTCTCCAATTCCATAGCCACTATTAGTGACGGGAAAAATAATTTGTTGAGACGCACTCGCTAATTTCCCTATTTGTTGCACAGCTTCGAAGTTTACAGACCAAGCCCCTATTGAATCTTGTTCACAAAGCGGAGCACCGACCAACGCCGCAAGGGGAATGATGCAGTCCTTATCTTGTATCAGTTCATGGACAATCCGTTCATCGCGGCAATCTCCTCGAACGAATTCCAAATTGGAATTGGCACAACATCCCAACAGACTACTCTGCCCGTACAGTAAGTTATCCAGCACGACCACTTGATGCCCTTGTTCGAGCAAGGTTGGCACGAGAATGGATCCAAGATATCCAGCCCCACCGGTCAACAAAATTTTCACGGGTTCATCTCCATAGTTTTCTTGAAGAATTGATGCAGCAAACTTTGTGCCATTGGTATATATGATAGGCATTACCTGCCGAGAAAATGGAGAAAGGGAGATAGGAACGTGTTTGAATAACCACATTCCTATCTGGAAAATATGAAAGGCTAAGGAGTGGAGTGTGACTTGGGATTTTTTGGAGTCTGTTTCAGACTACTGGGAAGCAACTGAATTTGTGTTGGCGTGGCTGACAGGGCTTTGAGGTTTTCTTGACGGACGGCTTCGTAGAGTTCTTCGCGAAGGACGCGCATGGTGGATGGACATTCGATACCCAGGCGGACTTGCCCACCCTTTATTTGGACAAGAACGATTCGAATGTCTTCGCCCAGCCGTATGGCTTCATCTTTTTTTCTGGTTAATATCAGCATTGTGCCATCCTTGGCTGAAAGGTTGCGGGATTCGTTCGTTGCCAATCGTGAACATGTCGAATTTTGAGTTGTGAGAGTAACCCGGCTGGAACACGTCCATGTTTACACCGCTGCGGTCTCGGCGACCACCTCCGATTCAACAGGCATGTCCTCTGCTTCAGGGAGTAACGGGAACCGTAAGGGAATAGATTCATGCAAAATCAGTTGCTTGCCTTTCCTGGTGCGCAAATTCACGACGAGTGGGGCACGAAGATTGGCCGTGGCCTGTTCTGGTTTTCCAGAAGGAATCGTGACCACCGCCATCATAAGAACCGGATCAGTTTGTGTAATATTCAACTCCGCTAATCCTTCATCGGAGATTTCAGCCTTGAATTCAGAATCTAAGAAATGAACATCAACAATCACCAACGCCAAATCAGGTTCATTGATGGATTGAAGCCATTGATACTGGCAATCATCCGCCACATCCAACACTACAAATTGTTGGACCGCCGGAAATCCGACGAGGCCCGAGGGAAACGCCAACAAGGTGTCGGCCGCTACCTCAATTTCCCCAAATCGACTCGTGTGAATTTTCATGCCATGTTCTCCCAGAGGTTTTAAAATTTCGCCACTGGCTATCGCGTGACGATACTCTCCAATGTTCCGTCAGGCTGGAGCACCAGATAAACAAGACTCGGCCGGTGCTTTTTTCAAGGCCTCCGCACAGACCTGCGCTAATTCATCAACATCGTAGGGCTTTTGAATAAAGCCAACGACCCCTTGATTGAGCAATTCTTGTACCGCATGATTTCGATCATATCCCGTACACAATAGGATCTGACTTTCCGGGCGCAACCGGTGCAATACGGTAAAACATTCCGCGCCACTCATATCCGGCATCACCATATCTAGCAACACTAAGTCCACTTGATGCGTAAGATCTTGGCAGAAGGTGACCGCTTCTCGTCCACTCAGCCGAATGGTGGTGTCATATCCGAGAAATTCTAAAATCGCTTGAGCGGCCTCAGCCACATCCTTCTCATCATCCACGATCAACACATGGCCTGTCCCTTCAGATGGAACGGCCACCGGTCGTGATTTCCTCTGAGGTTCTTCACAAAGCACCGAGGGCAGATAGACACGCATCGTGGTCCCGACGCCAACCGTACTCGACACCCCAATATAGCCATGATGATTTTTCACGATGCCATACACCATGGCCAGTCCCATCCCTGATCCTTGTCCTAACTCCTTTGTGGTAAAAAATGGCTCGAAAATTTGCGCCTGCACATCATGAGGCATGCCATCACCAGTATCGGTCACTTGCACCACCACATATTCTCCAGCAGCTAATCCGGGAGTATGCGCGGCTTGCATGGGGGAAACCGATTCATTGCTGGTGAGGAAAATGAGATCGCCCTTGTAAGGCATGGCATCGGACGCATTCACCGCTAAGTTCATCAGCACTTGATACAATTGATTGGGATCACCCACCACCCATGGCTCTTCCGCTAACAAATCCGCATGGAAGGTGATTGTCTTTTCCACAGTTCGCCCAAGCAATCCGGTAACTTCTTGAATCACGTTATGAATATCCACGGGAACATGATGATGTTTGCCCTGCCGAGCAAACCCTAACAATTGAGAGGTAAGCTCCTTACCACGATGCACCGCTTTTTCAATCACGTCCCCGGCGATCCAGGAGGGATTTGTTTCATGGCCTCGAGCTTTCAATAAACTCGCATGCGCCAGAATAGCCGTCAAAATATTATTCATATCGTGCGCCACACCGGACGCCAAGCGACCCACCGCTTCCATTTTTTGCACTTGCCGCAATTGCTGCTCCAATGTGACATTGTCACGGACCATCTGCTGTCGCACCGACATATCTCTGGCGACCAACAACGTTTGTTGTTGACCATGGAACTGCACGGTTCGCTCTATGAGCTCCACAGGAAGATCAGGGCCATTGTTCCGCCGGAGGCAACTCTCTGCCCATCTTGGTGACGCACCTCCGACTTCATCCGTTGGCCTGTCAGATTCCCTCTTTTCCCGATGTGGATGAATAGTCTCAACTGCCGTGCCAACAAGATCGCGAGACACGTAACCCAATTGCCGGGCCCCGTTGGCATTGATATGTTGAATAACACCCTGCGCGTCATAAATCACTAACACATCAGGCAGCATTTCAAAGAGGCCTCGAAACTGGGCTTCCGATTCCTTTAAATCGGTGGTCCGCATTTCGAGAAGATGCTCCACCCGGGAGAGCGCTCTTTCCCAACGCCATTTCTCGCACAGCGTAATCACATGCAGTGGATCGTATCCCTTGGGCAAATATCTATCTGATTGTTGAGTGGAAGAAGATGTGGCTCGCTCGCCGCCCTGGGGCCCCATCACAATACGCATGGCATGAGGGCATTCCCGTTTACACCAGGCCAGAAAATCGTCAACCCTCATATCCGGAATCGGATCATCCATCATGACAATATCTGGCATGGACTCCATGGACGCAGACTGCATCTGTGCACCACTGAACCAGACCTGAACCTGCCACCCCCGCTCCACAAAGACCGATCGAATGCGTTCTGTTTCCGTTACCTGAGAGGAAACCAACCATAGGTGAAACCCTTTCGGACTAACAGGCGCTTCAAGAAGTTGTCGAACCTGTTGTCGAATCCGTGCGGGTTCTGCAGGCAAGGGCAAAAATGCGGAGGCACCCATATCCGTCAATAATTCTTCGGCATCCATT
>JAOUNC010000323.1 GCA_029881175.1 Nitrospirota bacterium
CATGTCTTGAAAGCCTTTTGACGGAGGATTGTGGTATGTCTGGTTTTCTCGGAGAACTGTGGGAGTTTATGCGCGAGCGGAAAAAGTTCTGGCTCGCGCCGATCATCATTATGCTCTTGCTCTTAGGCGGTCTCATCATCTTGAGTGAAGGGTCGGCTGTCGCGCCGTTCATCTATACATTGTTTTAATGGGTAAATGTGTATGAGTCATTCAGGTCCCAGGGCCAAATGAAAAAAGGCGTTTTCCCCCCTAATCCTCTTGACTCTCAACACTGGTGATTTATTATGTAAAAGATGGGAGAGATGTCCTTGGGTCTACACGAAGAATCTCATGGAGAAACCCCTGCAAACTCATTAGGTCTCTGACAAGAAACCCTTAAATTTTTTGATTGATGTAACCCATCGGGTTCATTTCACGACGTATGTCTGGATCTGAGCACGACCAAATATCCCAGCTTCGCGCCTTCCTGAATCGACAGGTCATCGGGCAGGAGGGATTAACCCTCAGGCTCCTCATTGCCCTGTTAGCAGATGGCCACCTTCTGGTGGAAGGTGCGCCAGGATTGGCCAAGACCACGGCCATAAAAACGCTGGCCACAGGGCTAGAGGCCGATTTCCATCGCGTTCAATTCACCCCCGATTTGTTGCCGGCAGACATCACCGGTACGGATATCTATCGACCCCAAGACGGGTCCTTCCGTTTCCAACCTGGCCCTATTTTTCACAATCTCGTTCTGGCCGATGAAATCAACCGGGCCCCGGCCAAAGTTCAAGCGGCCTTACTGGAAGCTATGGGGGAACATCAGGTCACCATTGGCCGAACCAGTTATCCATTGCCGGAATTGTTTTTGGTCATGGCCACGCAAAATCCCATTGAACAAGAGGGCACCTACCCGCTACCCGAAGCCCAATTGGATCGATTCCTGCTGTATGTCCGCGTCCAATATCCCACCGTGGAAGGTGAACGTCGCATTGCCGAGCTGATTCGGAATCAAGCCAAAGCCACGTTATCGGATCACATTGACCAGGTCACGCCTATTCCCCAAAAAATCTTGTTAGCCGCACGGCGTCAAATCTGGGATGTCTATCTCGCGCCCACATTGGAAGAATATCTCGTCCAGCTCGTGGTGGCGACGCGAGACCCGGCACCCTATAGCGAAACCTTGAAGCGATGGGTGCGATTTGGCGCGAGCCCACGGGCCACCATCGGGTTAGAGCGATGTGCCCGAGCCCATGCCTGGTTAGACGGGCGAGATTATGTCTCACCAGAAGACATTCAGGCCGTGGCCCATGATGTGCTCCGCCATCGAATTTTGCTCACATTTGAAGCCGAAGCCGAAGGCATCACGAGTGATCATGTGGTGTCTGATATCTTAAATCATGTGGCCGTTCCCTAAACGCACACAGACAACTGTTTCTTCCCCAACGCCAACGGAGTCCCAGGCCTTTCACGGTGTCCGGGTCCGCCTGCACGATCTCATTCAAGCGCGTCACCACATTCGTGTCCTTGGGGTCCATGGCAAGACCAGGACCCATGCCTTGTTGGCCGGAGGGGAGCGATCACCCTTCAAGGGAAGAGGCATCGATTTTGAGGAATCACGTCGCTATCAACCCGGCGATGATGTGCGGTTGATGGATTGGCGGGTCACCGCACGGACGAATGAACCCCACCTGAAAGTATTTCGAGAGGAACGCGAACGTCCCGTCTATATGGTGGTGGATGATCGACATGCGATGCACTTTGGAACAAAAGTGGCCTTTAAATCCGTGGTGGCGGCACAGGCGGCGGCCTTGTTGGGCTGGGCCTCGCATGCCAGAGGCGATCGAGTGGGAGCCATCGTCTTTGGAGAATCCGATCACGTGGAATTACGACCGAAGGGCGGGCGAATGGGTATCCTTCAATTACTCAACATCCTGGCTCATCGACCCAGTGACATGGCGAGCAGAAATCCTCCCTCTGATGTGTCGGCGGCTTCTTTTCGATTAGCCCTGAACCGCATTCTCAAGGCCGCTCGACCGGGAAGCCTCATTTTTCTCTTGAGTGATTTTCGGGAGTGGGACGAACCAGCCCGAACGGCGTTTCTTCGTCTTGGCACGCATCATGAGGTCGTGGCCATGTTCATCTATGATCAGGTGGAGCAAACCGCTCCTCCACCGGGCTCCTATCCCATCACGGATGGTCAAGCTCATGGCCTGTTAAAGACGCATTCGTCTCAGGTTGTTCAGGCGTATGCCCAGGCCTTTCATGCGCGGTACGAAGAAGTCCGACGCCTGTGTCGGTCGCGAGGGATGGGGTTTGTCCCACTGGCCACTCATGAAGATATCCCATCGCAGTTGACCAAAGGACTCCAAGAATTAGGGAATCGGCGAAGTGCCAACCATTCTGGAATCACTGGAGCCGCCTGATATGCCGACTGTCTCGGATCCATTACAAGAACTACGTGATGTGCATATGCCGGACCCCATTTCCTGGTGGCCTCTGGCCTGGGGGTGGTGGATGGTCGTGGGTCTGGTGATCATCGGCGTAAGCCTGGCTCTGTGGGCCTGGCTCTATCGTCAACGGACACAATCTCGTCGTGCAGCCTTGGTGCAACTCGGACAGGTGAAAGAACAGTATGCCACACAGGCGGATGACCATTGGGCCATCGTCCAGTTATCCCATCTGGTGCGCCGCTATGCGCTTGCCACGTTTCCCCGATCGCAGGTGGCGGGTTTATCCGGGCAGGCCTGGCTTCAATTTTTGGATCACACCGGGAAGACCAATCAATTTTCCCATGGACCGGGGCAGTCGTTGGGCGCTGGCCCCTTTCAACCACAAGGATCCGGTTCTGTGGCAGACCTCATCCCGCTCATTGAACGCTGGATCAAGAACGTGCAACGTGACTCAAAGGTGTCCTCGGTATGATGTCTTTGGTGTGGCCATGGATATTGGCGTTGGGACCGTTGCCCTGGCTTATCAGGCGATGGGCGTCTCCGGCGCCGGAACAAGCGGTGGCTGCCTTACGGGTGCCGCATTTTCGAGACATGGTCCATTTGCAGTCGGGTCGACCTGGCGCCAACCTTCCCAGCCGTTCTTCCTGGTGGTTTTGGGCTGGCATGGTGATATGGCTGCTGTTGCTGTTGGCGGCGGCACGACCGCAGTGGATAGGCGAGCCAGTCGGATTACCCACCAGTGGGCGGGATTTAATGCTGGCGGTGGATATTTCCGGCAGCATGGCCATCCCAGACTTTTCGGTCAACGGGAAGGAAGTCACCCGTCTGGCTGTCGTCAAACGTGCCGCCGGGGAGTTTATTGCGCGTCGCACCGGAGATCGGGTGGGCCTCATTGTGTTCGGGTCTCAAGCCTATGTGCAAACACCTCTTACGTTTGATCGAGAGACCGTCAGTACAATGTTACAAGAAACCGAAATCGGCCTGGCAGGAAAAGAGACCGCCATTGGTGATGCGATTGGCCTAGCAGTCAAACGGTTAAAAGAACAGCCAGCAGAAAGCCGCGTCTTAGTCTTGCTCACCGATGGGGCCAATACGGCCGGGGAAGTGTCTCCCAATCAGGCGGGAGAGCTCGCGAAAGAACAAGGCCTTCGTATCTATACGATCGGGGTTGGTGCGGATTCTATGGAAGTGGATTCGCTATTCGGCTCTCGAACCGTTAATCCTTCGCGGGATTTAGATGAAAACACCTTGCGTCATCTCGCCCAATCAACGGGCGGTCTCTACCTTCGTGCAAAAAATACCGAGGCGTTGACAAATGTCTATGCCGAGTTGGATCGCCTGGAGCCGGCTTCGACGGACGTTGAACTCTTTCGTCCAAGGACGGAACTCTTCATTTGGCCGTTAGGGCTGGCTCTGGGCCTTTCCGTGCTCATGGCGGTGTCGGTCTTGGTGCCGAAAGGACTGGCTGTTGGCACAGGGTGGCTGGCGAAAGCTGGACACCCCAAACCCTTGGTCGGGCAATAAGATGAACGTGTTTCATTC
>JAOUNC010000324.1 GCA_029881175.1 Nitrospirota bacterium
TTCTTCCTAAGTCCTCCAGGGTGACAGGAGTCTCAGATAGCATGCGATTTCGCAAAATATCCTCTTCGCGTTCGGTCAGGGTTCGTGCAAATTCTGCGAGCTTTTTGCGGAAAAGGATTCGGAGTTGGGTGTTGGCGAGTTGGTCATCAACCGGGGTTTGAATGGCAGGGAGTAAATCATGAAATGTGCCTTCCCCATCTTCTGTCATCGGCTGATCTAATGACAGCTCCCAACTGCCAAGGCGTTGGTCCATTTCCACCACATCCCGTTCTCGGACATTGAGCCGATCGGCTAAGAGCTTAGGATCCGGGATATACCCTTGTCGTTCAAGCTTGGCTTTTTCCCGGCGCAGGTTATAGAACAAACGCCGCTGCTCTTGCGTGGTGCCAATTTTGACCAAACGAAAGTTATTCAAGAGAAACCGCAAGACAAAAGCCCGGACCCACCAGGCAGCATAGGCATAGAAGCGGACATTTTTTGTGGGGTCGAATTTCTTCATGGCCTGAAGTAACCCTACATTGCCTTCTTGAATCAAATCCATTTGATCCAGGCCGGCCAGTCCATATTCCGACGCAATTTTCACGCACACTCGCAAGTTGGCTAGAATGAGTTTGACGGC
The DNA here is from genome assembly GCA_029881175.1 of Nitrospirota bacterium. Classification (GTDB taxonomy): domain Bacteria; phylum Nitrospirota; class Nitrospiria; order Nitrospirales; family UBA8639; genus Nitrospira_E. The sequence continues at coordinate 620 of JAOUNC010000324.1, forward strand.
GGCCTCGCGGGTGCCAAGGTGTTGATATTCATGGAAGAGTTGCAGCTCTTCTTCTTTGGAAAGAAAGGGGTATCGCCTGACTTCTGCTAAATAGCGACTGAGAGTGGTGGTGGGAGCCAACGCGGTGGACACGTCCTCCCAAGTTGGGGCATCTTTGGTCTTTTGGTTTTTCTGTTCTGGCTGGTCGAATGCACTATCATCCTCTGAGAGCTCAATCGGCGATAACTCTTCTGATTCGAGGTCGAATTCTTCCACGATATCCGTTGAATCTGAAACTTTCGCCTGCACATCGATCACTTCAGGATTATTGTTTTTGGGGGGCTTTTTCTTCATGTGGCGTGATTTGTCGCTTTGTGTGCTCATTTAAGGTTTTCGGATATTGTAATGAATTTTGTGGCTCTGACCAAATGCTAAGGCTCAAAAACCCTCGCAATGTCTTGATCACCCTTGTTGTCGCAAGCCATGATCGATCCTGCCACCTTGGTTCAATCGGCCATGGTGGGTCATAATGAAGGACATGCGCATCGCATCCTGAAGGCTTTGTTGACACTACTGGTAGTAACAAATGAGGTTTTAGATACGCTATGTTGAAAGAAAGCGTGCGGGCTCTCCGTTCAGGCCATTGGCCTAGTTTACTTGGAGCCTGGCTGCATTTTGAAGTGAGCTTTATGGTTTGGCTCCTCATCGGGGCCCTGAGTATTGCCATTTCGGAAGAATTTGCCCTTTCTGGCTTTCAAAAAGGGGTATTAGTCGGAGTTCCCTTACTTGGAGGAGCCTTGCTTCGAATTGTGATTGGCCCTTTAGGGGATTGGGTCGGAGCCAAAACAGTCGGGCTTGGTATTTTAGGTCTTGAAGCTTTAGCGCTTCTCCTTGGGTGGCAATGGGGGACGAGTTTTGGAGAAATTTTAGTTGTTGGACTCATTCTGGGAATTGCTGGGGCCAGTTTTGCCATTGCCCTCCCCATAGCCAGCCAGGCTTATCCGCCTGCTCACCAAGGCCTCGCCATGGGGGTCGCTGCGGTGGGAAATAGCGGGGTGCTGTTGACGTCACTTTTTGCTCCACGCTTGGCCGCGGCGTTTGGTTGGCACCAGGTATTTGCGTTGATGCTCGTGCCCGTGCTCGGAACAGCATGCCTATTTTTGTGGTTGGTCCAGCCATCTTCGTTGCCACCGCCATCTGACAAAAAAGACAATGCCCCTCATTTTCTGTCGCTCCTTGCTCAAGGGTTACAACAGCAATCGATCTATTGGTTATGTGGGCTCTATGCCGTCACCTTTGGCGGATTTGTCGGTCTGTCGAGTTATCTGCCAATTTACTTTCATGATCAATTTCAAGTTGATATGGTCACAGCCGGCTCATTGACGGCTGTTTCAGCCTTGGCGGGGAGTGTGGCTCGGCCATTAGGAGGATTTTTCGCAGACCGGTTTGGAGGGCTCAGGCTCTTAGAGGGGCTGTTTGTGCTGATCATGATCTTGTGTCTGATGTCCGTCCTTTCTTCAACAATTGTCTGGGCGCTGATCATTGTGCTGGCAATCATGTTGTGTTTAGGGTTTGGGAATGGTGTCATTTTTCAGGTCGTATCCTGCCGGTTTCCTGGAATAATGGGCACGGCCTCTGGCTTAATTGGCGCAGCGGGTGGTTTGGGTGGATTTTTCCTGCCAACATGTTTTGGATGGTTGAAAGATTCTACTGGGACATTTTCAATGGGATTTTTTGTCTTTGGATTCGTTTCAGGATTTGCGGCCCTTAGTGTTATGATAGTCCAACGTTCAACTCGCTTTGATCGTCCCAAGTCCGTTTCGGAGAGTTAAGGGACGCCATTGATGGCATCAGAAGAATTGTGGAGCACGTGACGTATGACGGACAAAAAAGACACCTCAACCGATTCACAATTTGACGGCATTCCGGAAGCAATTCAGGATATTCAAGCGGGCAAATGTGTGGTGTTGGTTGATGATGAAGATCGGGAAAATGAAGGGGACTTGGTATTAGCTGCCGAGCGAGTGACCCCTGAAGCCATTAATTTTATGGCGAAGTTTGCGCGGGGGCTCATTTGCCTGGCCTTAACGCCAGAACGGGTTGAAGAACTCAAGCTTCCTCCGCAAACGCAAGAGAATACGGCGACTTTTGGAACAGCGTTTACCGTTTCCATTGATGCGGCGAGGCATATTACGACGGGCATTTCAGCCGCCGATCGGTCCACCACGATTAAATTGGCTGTCAATCCCTCCGCCAAGCCGATTGATTTTGCCAGGCCGGGCCATGTCTTTCCCCTGAAAGCTCATAAAGGGGGCGTGCTGAGGCGGGCCGGCCAAACAGAAGGGTCAGTTGATTTGGCCCGATTGGCGGGCATGGTTCCAGCCGCCGTCATCTGTGAAATTATGAATGATGATGGAACGATGGCCCGTGTTCCGCATCTGATGAAATTTGCCAGGCAGCATGACTTAAAGATTATTACGATCAAAGATCTCATTCAATATCGGTTGCATCGAGAGACGTTTGTCAAAGAGATGGTTCGGGCCGACCTTCCAACGAACTTCGGGCACTTTGAGGCCGTCGTGTTTGAAAATGAGCTGGATGCCGGGACTCACATTGCCTTGGTGAAGGGCGAAATTGATGCCAAGCCTACTTTGGTTCGGGTTCATTCTGGATGCTTGACGGCCGACGTGTTTGGGTCACTACGATGCGATTGCCGAGAACAACTCCATCAGGCGATGGAAGTCATTGAGAAGGAAGGCAAAGGTGTGCTGTTATATCTCAATCAAGAAGGGCGAGGCATTGGTTTAACCAATAAAATTAAGGCCTATCATCTCCAAGACCAAGGCAGTGATACGGTCGAAGCCAACTTGCAGTTAGGCTTTAAAGCGGACTTACGAGATTATGGCATCGGCGCTCAAATTCTCGTGAATTTAGGTCTGAAAAAAATTCGGCTGATTACCAACAACCCTCGAAAAATTGTTGGAATCGAGGGCTATGGGTTAGAAGTCGTGGAACGTGTGCCCATTGAAATTGCACCACAGGCCTCCAATGTCCATTATTTGCGGACCAAAAAAGCGAAGTTAGGGCATCTGCTTAATAATGTGTAAGAGGGACTTGCAGTTCCCTGAGACAAGTGGTACACACTGCTAGCTCTGTCCATACACTTGGTCACCGTCCCAAAGGAATCACCACGCACAGTATGACGACGTTTGAAGGAACCCTAGATGGCAGCCATTGCTCCATCGGAATCGTCCTGAGTAAGTTCAATGAACCCATCACCAGTCGCTTATTGGCAGGAGCAGAAGAAGTCTTACGTCAGTTGGGGACGGCTGCTGAACAGATCCAGCTTGTCCGTGTTC
>JAOUNC010000325.1 GCA_029881175.1 Nitrospirota bacterium
ATCCAGTAAATGGGTCGCAAAGGAATGGCGAAGTGTATGGGGTGTCACTGACTTCGGAAATCGATCCCCCGCCTGGCGCTTAATCAGGCGTTCGACGCTTCGAGTGGTTAAGCGACCGCCTCGTGCATTAAGGAACAGCGGAGGTGACCCGGCTCGGAGGGATGGCCCGCTGCTGATCCTTCGCCATTGGGGTTTGGCCAGAGGAGGAAGTTGCCGCTGATATTCCCGTATGGCCTCCGTGGCCACAGTCCCAATGGGGACTCTGCGTTCTTTTTTCCCTTTTCCGCGTAATTGGATAAATTGGGTTTCAAGATCGACAGTGTCTGCATTCAATCCGACTAATTCCGACACTCGTGCCCCACTCGAATAAAGAGTTTCTAGAATCGCATGGTTCCTGGCTTCAATCCATGTTTGTGCGGGAGGTGAATCGAGCAAGGTGGTGGCTTCGTCTTTAGTTAAGACGGTTGGCAGACGTGTGCCGAGACGAGGTGAACGAACCGCAGCGGCTGGATTGTGGCTCAGGCGCCCTTCTTCAAGCAAAAACCGAAAGAAACTTTTGAGACAGGCCAATTTGCGGGCCAGCGATGTTTTCTGTAACCCCTGATCACTCAAATGTTTTAAGTAGGATCGGATATGCAGGGCATCGATCGCCCCAGGTTGCGGGTCGGTGGCTGTTCCAAAAAACTGGTCTTGCATGTGTGCCAAGAATTGCTGAAGATCTGACTGGTAGCTGCGGTGGGTGGCTGATGATACCCCACGTTCCAATTGCAGGTAGAGGATGAAAGCTCGAATGGCGTCATTCATGATGCAAGTCCGGATGCTATCATCCATGAGTGGAACTCGGTCAGCGCCCGCTCTTGAATCGCGTGCCGTTTTTGTTGTTTGTCTCGAATCGGCGTCGCGAGAGGGGGAAATATGCCGAAGTTGGTGTTGATGGGCTGAAAATGTTTTGGCTCACACGTGGTGATGTAGTGGAGGAGTGCGCCGTGAGCGGTGGTGGATGGGGGCGTAACGAGAGGCCGTTCTGATAAGAGGCGGGCGGCATTCAGTCCAGCCAGGCCTCCACTGGCGGCAGCCTCCACGTAGCCTTCGACGCCAACCAATTGTCCTGCAAAAAAGACGTTGGGTTGTTTCTTGAATTGCAGGGTCTCCTTTAAAAGTAGAGGCACGTTGATGAAGGTATTGCGATGGATACTGCCACAGCGAAGGAATTCGGCTTGTTCCAGTCCGGGAATCATGCGGAAGACTCTGCGTTGTTCGGGATACGTCAGTTTGGTTTGGAAGCCCACAAGGTTGTAGCACGACCCGTGATGGTTTTCTGCTCGTAATTGTAACACGGCGAACGGCCTGGTGCCGGTTTTGGGGTCAATCAGCCCCACGGGTTTCAAGGGCCCGAATGCCAAGGTTTGACGTCCTCGCTCAGCCATCACCTCAATTGGCAAACATCCTTCAAAGTAGGGAATGTTTTCAAATGATTTGGGTTGGACGCGGTCAGCTTGGATGAGGGCGTCATAGAATTGGTTGTAGGTTTCTTCATCCATGGGGCAATTGAGATAGTCTGCCGTGCCTTTATCGTATCGGGAGGCTCGAAAAATTCGGTCCATGTTTAGTGAGTCTGTGTCCACAATGGGAGAAATGGCATCAAAGAAATACAGATTTTTTGATCGAGTGAGCTGAGTCATGGCCTCGGATAATTTTGGCGAGGTGAGCGGACCTGTGGCGATGATGCAGACAGCATCTTCGGGAATCTCGTGAATCTCCTCGCGAAGGATGCGCACATTGGGGTGTTCAGCAAGTGTCTGTGTGATTTTCTGTGCGAATTGGTCTCGATCCACGGCTAATGCGGTTCCTGCCGGAATTGCGACGTCATCAGCAACTTTGATAATCAACGAACCAAGCTGACGCATTTCTTGTTTGAGAATGCCGGGTGCACTGAGCGGGTCGTTCGACCCTAATGAATTCGAGCACACAATTTCAGCAAGGTGCTCGGTCTTATGGGCGGCAGTTTCCGTCTTAGGGCGCATTTCATAGAGCGTCACTTTCGCTCCGTGATTGGCCGCCTGCCAGGCAGCCTCAGAACCGGCGAGACCGCCTCCAATGATGACGAGGTCTTTTCTCATGATGGATAGGGGATCAAACGGTTCAGCATACGACGAAAATATTCTTGGCAGCGATTCTAAAAATCACGAAAAAAAGGTGTCAACCTTCACATGAGATGCATAAGCCCGTCAAGGCTTGAATCACTCGTTCATGGCAATCCTTCGTGCTGCCTACCACGCCGTGTAGATTACGAAATTCATTCGTGCCATATTGAATGGGATTTCCGTGAACGTCGGTAAAGCAACCTCCCGCGCCTCGTAGAATGGCTTCAGGCGCACAGGCGTCCCAGGCCTTGGTGTATGGCCCTGGCTCCATATAGCAGTCAGCCCCTCCTTGGGCGATGAACCCAATCTTTAGACCCACGCTTCCCATTGGAAATTCATTCTGGATATTGAGGGTATGCTTGATGGTCGAGAGATGGGGAGATCGATGGGAGCGAGAAGCTACGAGGGACAGGGCGTGAGGATCTTTGGCCTGTGAGGCCGTTAAGGGATGCCGTGCACCCTGATGCTCCATCCAGGATTCTAGGCCTGTGACACCCACGAAGAGCTGGTCCTCTGTGGGCCGATACACAACCCCTAATTGGGCTTGGGCATTCAGAGCCAAGCCAATCATGATGGAGAACTCACCGTTGCGGGAAATAAACTCCTTGGTCCCATCTAGGGGATCGACGTACCAAATTCGACCGGTTCTCTGAAGGTGCAAGGGCGGCCTGCTTTCCTCTGCTATAATTGAGTCCCGAGGGAAATTGGTTGCCAAGCCTTCGACGATGAGGGTATTGGCTTGTTGGTCTGCTGCAGTGACCGGATCATTGAGCCCTTTATACGAAACGGCAAAATCTTGTTCGTAGATAGTCATAATCAGACGACCTGCTTGTCTGGCGAGGTCTGAAGCTATTTGAATTTCCCGAGACCAATTTTCCATGAGGCCCTACCTAAATGGAGCGATTCCTAAAATAAAGGTCGCTAAGGGATAAAGTGGAAGTCATGGTTTCTGTGATGTTGATCATTAGAACGATCGCTTGAGAAAGGATAGGAACAATGCTTCGTGTCGCCCTATTCATTGCCATATTACTTATTATTGTAGTCGCGGTGCATTTTCCTAAATTTCGTCGAACTCTGGGAGTGATGCTCGTGCTGGTAGTGGGGGCCATAGGGGTCATTATTTGGCAAGATACCCAGGAGCAAGAGTTGGAATTTGAGCGGGTTTCCGTCAATCAGGTGCAACTCTCGCAAATGCAATCGCGGCCAGGGTTAAATGCTCGATCATTTGTCTTTAGCGGCCGAATTCAGAATCTGGCTGAGGACTATACCATACTTTCGTTTATGCTTCAGGCCACGCTTAAAGATTGTAATGATGGTGGAGCATGTGACATTGTCGGGCAAGAGCGCACCATTATTCCATTGGCAATCCCCGCTGGCCAATCGCGAGACTTTTTGGTGACCATACCATTTCCTGTTGTTCCAGTGGTAAAGGGAGATGCCGCTTGGGAATATCACATCAAAAACATTCGAGCTCGGTAATTCCTGGGATAACACGAGAATTGACAATATTTAGAGGGGCTTCTTATACTTTCCTAGCCTTCCGGGTTATAGTGAGAGTCTGTAGGGCCAAAGACTCATCAATTTTTTCCCGAAAAGTACAAGATTATGGGCAGCTGGGTCTTTTTCAGCATTGAGAATTGGTCTAGACCGCATTAACATAACAAACTTGGTGGTTGCAGCATTTTTGAATTCAACGAAGATTTTTGTGTCAATTCTTGAAGAATGGAGACCTGTAGGACGATGACGACATCTTATAAGGTAATGCCAGGCCCCGAACATTTTCTCCCTCCTTCGGCGTCGTCGATGGGG
>JAOUNC010000326.1 GCA_029881175.1 Nitrospirota bacterium
CCGTACTATCAACAACGGCGTGAAAATCTGCTTCTAATTGCGGTCAACTGCACCAGAGCCCATTCAACCTGTTTTTGCGCTTCAATGGAAACGGGCCCAAAAGCTCAGCACGGATTCGATGTATGCTTAACGGAGGCTGATGAAGATTTCCTCATTGAAGCGGGAAGTGCAAAGGGTTTTAAAATCTTGCAGCAGCTACCCTGCTCCATCGCCACCGAAGAACGGATTCAGCAGGATGAGGATCGGATCGTAGCTTGTGCAGCGGGTCAAACGCGCTGCCTCCCAAAAATTGGGCTGCCGGATGCCTTGTATGAAGCCCACGAGCATCCGCGTTGGGATCAAGTAGCAGCACGCTGTTTATCCTGCACCAACTGTACGATGGTCTGCCCCACGTGCTTTTGCCACGGGATAGAAGAAACACCTTCACTAGACTTCCAACAATCCGAACATACCCGCGTCTGGGATTCCTGTTTTACACCCGATCATGGCTATATTCATGGGAAAAATTTCCGGCCCACGACCAAAGACCGCTATCGCATGTGGCTCACACACAAACTCGCCTCATGGATCGATCAGTTCGGCACATCCGGATGTGTTGGTTGCGGGCGATGCATCACCTGGTGCCCCGTGGGCATTGATCTCACCGAAGAAACCCACGCTCTGTGCCAGCCCCCACAATAACCCTCACACCATTTATGAATCAGACAAGATTACAGAGAGCTATTCCTGATAGTAGTGCATGGGGTGAATGCTCGCAGAATGTCTTCATAGCCAATCTGTTATCTAGATCGCCGCAAAGTTCCTGTAAAAACAGAGACAGTAGGCTGCCGCCTGTTGCTGGGGGAGGGGTATTTCAAAACGCTCGATTGACAACATGAACGAAGCAGCGACTAGGAATGTCCAAATGTCGTGTCTACACCAAAACCCAAATCCCAGCAAACGATGGGGACTTTCCATCGGGCAAGCAATGATCACGCAACACATTCATCAATTCGGGAGAATGGAATCCAATGACGACTGACACATGTCCAACTCCACGTGCAACAACGATAACGAGTATTTTTCATCCTACCGACTTCTCGAAAGGACCGGACATCGCCTTTGCCCACGCACTGAAACTTGCCTGGGCCACAAATTCTCGTTTAACCCTTTTCCATGTCAATCCAAATCTCGATGAACTCAATTGGTATGATTTTCCTTCGGTCAGAGCCACATTGGACCAATGGCGTCGTCTTTCCAAAGAGCGCAAGAGCCCTCACATCAACCACTCAAGCATTGACGTTGAAAAGATTCTCTCAAGAGGAAAAGACCCGTCAACGGCGATTCTCAAGTATCTCGAACGTCACCCAGCCGATCTGATTGTCCTGGCAACCCATCAGCTTGGGGGATACCCCTTTTTCCCCTCTGTCGCAGAGCCAGTCGCGCGCAAGTCTGGCAGTATGACGTTATTCATTCCGCAGTCCACAGAAGGATTTATTTCCGTTGAGGACGGGACACTCAGCCTTGAAAAAATTCTTATTCCCGTATCTCATGATCCAGCACCACGCGTGGCGGTTCACGCCGCCGTGGCCTTAGTAGACGCAGCCAATTGTGAAAACGTTTCGTACGTGACGGTCCATATTGGCGATGATCAAACCATGCCACCAATTCATCCTCCTCCGCATAGCCAGGGATCCTGGACACGCATCGTTCGTCCCGGCAATGTCGTCGAAGAGATATTGCACGTCGAACAGGAAGAACGGCCTAATCTTATCGTCATGCCGACACAAGGGCATAATGGATTTCTGGATGCTCTGCGTGGAAGCACCACGGAACGCGTGATTCGAGAGGCCCATTGCCCCCTTCTTGCCGTTCCAACTGATTGAAGAAGGCTAGCGTGCTAAACTTTCCCATGTTGCTCCCGCACCAGGAGTACCCCCATCTGAAGATCTCCCCGCAGAACAACATGCGTTAAAAATTGTAAGGACTTTATAATCTCGCCTCGTAGATCGATCAGTTCAGGGAATGTTGAATAACAATGAATGCCAATGGCAGAGAAGCCCATAGGTACGTTACCCATCAGAGGCCTCGGGACGGTTCAAAAAAGCAGGCCCATAGCCTTTCGAAGGATTCGTCCTGTCCTGAGCCATGCCGAAGGAAAGGCCGCAATGCGTGACACGCTTATTTTAGGGCGCAGAGCGTACTTCCAGTAACTGAGCACGGAAAACTTGTGACCTGCTGCACACAGGGTTAAGATGCGCCGAAAACCACCGAATTTTCGAAATTCTCTGTCAGATCCACACCATTGTCACAAATTCAGGTTGTACCGGACGGCCAGTGAACACAGCGCAAGATACGCATAACACTCAATAGCCGCCTTTGAATTATTTAAAAGAAGAAGGTACATTAGTGATTCTTGGTGTGCTTCCAGACTGAAACCATTTACACCAATTCAAGGAGGAGCATGTCATGCCGCTCAAGAAATATGGGGTGTTAAAGGGAAAAGCGATGAACAGTCGGATGGGAGCGGGGCGGAGTCCCCATTATCAGGTTCATCTGATAAGTGGAGAATCGGAATTTCGTGTGGCAATCAATGTCAAATCGCAATTGCATCCATCCGAACTTCTGTACTTGGTCGACGAGAATTTCCATCACCCGTTAACATTTAATCTAGGAGATCTGGATGGGGGTTTTACCGCATTACCCTCCAAACCGGGAGGACAGGCCTTGGACTTTATCCGTGGCAATCTGTTTGACCGCCAACTCATGCGGGCTTTGCCCTATAACGTGCCGGGCCCTGATAACGACCTAAACGAAAAGATTGATGCATTTGTTCAACGGGCCATCGATGACGAGCAGTCAACCATTTACGCCTTTGGGGAACGATGGGGACCCGAACCCCACGAGCGAGATAAATATTTTGGGTTTTTACCTGGGAACGGCATTCACGACATTCATATGAATCAAGGCAATGTGGACCAGTACGTGAAGGACGATGGAGTTTGGCAGGATGGAGGAATGCTGATTCATTTTCCTGCCATCATTGATACCGGGGGGAACACACGGTTTCCGGAACAATGGGTTGGGATCTTTCTGGCCTTTCAGTCCCAGGCTTGGCATACAGACGACCAAACCGGTCACCGGATACCAGAGGCGCCGCCAAACGAGACGGAAGGTGCCGGGCACTTACGCATTGTTGCCGCGTTGGTCAATCCACAGAAAAACGACGTTGGCAAGGAATGCGTCACGTTGTTAAATACGACGCCCTCACCGATTGATCTGAGCGGCTGGTCCATTGCGGACAAGAACAAACGTCAATCAACGTTGGAGCCAACAACACTTGATCCTGGGGCCTGTCACATCGAGCGATTAACAGGCAAAGGCGCTCAATTGAGCAACAAAGGGGGCATCATCACCTTATTGGATCCGCAAGGACTCAAGGTGGACGGCGTGTCTTATACACAAGAAGATGCCAATCGCCAAGGGTGGACATTAGTTTTTCGGTGAATGCAAGACAAAGTGCTTTAACATAGAAACGGCAATTGGATCACGAAAAAGCTGTGCAAGCGAGTTATGTGCAAAGGAAACTTTTACAACTCATGGTCACCTTACGGGTGATGAGAGATTGTAAAAATTTCCTAGGTGCGTGAAGAGGTTGTGCGGACTTTCGTGATCAAATTGCTATTTTTAGGGTTAAGGACTGAAGGCATCCTATGCGCCAGTAGCTTCTAGTTTGATCAATTCGGACTGTCCGGATATGTCGGGTGCGGGCGATGTTTCACCTGGTGCTCCATGAGCATCGACCTCACAGGGGAAGCCCACACCCTCTCCCTGCCACCCCCCAATCTCCCACCATTCCTTAGGGGTCAGATACCGTCTTAAAAGTCAAGAGGCCCCCGTGGCTAGTTCAGGACGAAAAGGGACTCCACTTTTTACGACTCCATCAATTTGATGCAGCCGTTTGCGCATC
>JAOUNC010000327.1 GCA_029881175.1 Nitrospirota bacterium
CTTGGAAATTCTTGCGGATATTTTTTGAGAAGGATATGATAAAGATTCCTCTTTAATTATCGTAGGTTATGCATTTTCTTTGAAAATGGTGCACTGTGAGGAAAGCGGTGCTTTTGAATGCTTTGTTGGAATTGAGTTGATACCGCGAATTTTGCTTGAGGAAGCGATCGATTCTTCCGATAAAGGTTGTATCTTGTTGCGATATCTTTCAATACGCTTGAAAGTTTTACAAACATCTCCCTTATGGGGAAGGGGTGTCTTATGCAGGGGTGTCAAGTCCGTCGAAAAATTTGCACATTGATGATCCTTATGGTGTGGGGTTTATTGGGAGGTATCTCTGGATCCGGTTTTGCACAATCCGAGGTGAACCCACCAAAATCCTCTGAAGCGAAACGGGCGGAAAGTCGTGCTGAAAAAAAAGCGTTGATTGTGACAGATGATTATATTATCGGGCCGGAAGATGTCCTGGAAATCAGTGTCTGGCGTACTCCGGAATTGTCTCGAGAAGTCATGGTTCGCCCCGATGGACGAGTGTCCCTCCCTTTGATCGGCGATGTCAAAGCCGTTGGGTTAACCACTTCTGAGCTGCGTGACGATATCACGGAAAAACTAAAGGCTTATAAAGAAAATCCTACCGTGGCCATCGTGGTTCGAGCGGTCAATAGCTATTATTTTTATACACAAGGGGCGGTAGGTAATACCGGTAAAATACCCCTCTTAAGTCGAACGACGCTCATTCAAGCCATTACCTTAGCGGGGGGCTTGGCCCCTGATGCGGTGCGGAGTCGTATTACCATCTTTCGGCTGGGACGAAATGGTGATGAACCACAAAAAATTGTGGTCAGTTATGACGACATTATTTTACGTGGCGCGGAAAACATTGTGCTGAAGCCAGGGGATACTATGGTCGTTCCTTCTGAAACAATGGTGCTCCTCCCTCGTTAATTATATTGATTTTTTATTTTGCCAATGGAGAGTTATGGCGTCTTATCATTCATGCGAAAAGCTGGTTCTGTTGATATGCTCTGTCTGTTTTATGCTGACTGGGTGCTATAAGCCGGATGTCATTATTCCTCCAGGCCCACCCGAGGAAGGGTTTGTTTTGGGGCCTGAAGACGTCATCGAGGTCGTGGTGTGGAAAAACCCTGATCTTTCGAGGCAGGTTGTGATCCGGCCTGATGGAAAAGTTTCCCTTCCGCTTATCGGTGATGTGCCAGCGAGTGGATTGACTGCAGATCAACTGGCTAGTTCTATTGCTGAACGTTTTAAGGCCTATAAAGAAAATCCTTCCGTGTCCATCAATGTTGTATCTGTAAATAGTTACTATGTGTTTATGGTTGGAGAAGTAAATGGACCCGGGAAACTGCAATTGAAATCATATACAACCCTTCTTCAAGCTATTTCTTTGGCCGGAGGGTTCACTCAATTTGCTTCACGAAACGACATCCGAATCGTTCGGAATATTATAAGTTCTGAAGGGAATGTAAAAGAGCTAAGAATTCCTATTCGTTATGATGATCTTATTTCAGACGAAGGTGGAGTCTACAATATTACGTTGAAGTCTGGGGATACGGTGATCATTCCGTAATTTAGTCCTGTGATTTTTCACGAATTGCTGAAGCGCCACATTATTCAAGGCCTTAGTTCAGGCAGGAAGTAGCGTTACGTAAAATGGCTGACTCCACATTTCCCATAAATGGAACCCAGGCGGATAAAGAGCAGTCCATCGTTATTCAAGCCTATATCAAAGACTTTTTTGATTTAATTGCCAGACGAAAATGGCTGATCATTCTTTTTATTCTTCTTGGCATTGTGGTTGGTGGGGTGTTGGCTTGGATGAAAAAAGATGTGTATCGATCAAGTACGGTTATTTTAGTCGAACAACAAAAAATTCATGAAAACTACGTGCCGTCTGTTGTGGGTGGAAGTGCGGCAGAACGGGTTTCAACGATTACCCAACAGGTCTTAAGCCGGACCAATCTTCAGAAAGTGATCGATGAGTTTCATTTATTTCCCCAGGTTATTAACACGGAAGGATATGAACCCATTATTCAGGGTCTCAGAAAATCGGTGAAGATTGAAACCCAAGGGAGAGGGAATCTTTTGGAAGCTTTTACGATTTCTTTTGCCCATCATGATCCAATGGTGGCCATGAAAGTTGTGTCAAAATTGGCTTCTCAATATATTGATGAAAATATCAAGATTCGTGAACAATTTATTGAAGGGGCCACAGAGTTTTTGGAGCAAGAGCTGGTTTCGGCCAAGCAGGCGCTTGATGAAAAGGAAAAGTTGTTGAGTGAATATCGGTTGAAGTATGCGGGCGAATTGCCTGGCCAATTGGAAACGAACCTGAGAACACTTGACCGCATGCAGGAAGAAAAAATCCAGATTCAGGATTCTCTTAATGGGTTGAATGTCCGTATGGAGCTTCTGCAAAAATCTATTCATGATTATGAAGCTATGGCCGGAACTCTTATGGAGTTCAATCAAGCGCCATTTCAAGGAGGTGGGCCTAGTGGAGGAGGCAATCCGGTGGCCATGCGGATTCTAGAGCTGAAGCGAGAATTAGCAAAAATGTCTGGGGAATATACGGATGCCTATCCTGATATCGTTTCCTTGAAAACGCAAATAAAAAACCTTGAGAATGAATTAACCGAGCACCAAGAGAATAGTGATCCTATAAAGGACGTACAGGCTGGCAGTGAACTTGAAGGGATGGATGTCCAGGTATTTGATCCATATTTAGCGGAGCTCATGAATTCCCGAGATGAATTGAAGGCACAGGTTATGGACTTGCGAACTCAGTTTGCAAGAATATCTCAAGAAATGAAAGATTTTGAACAACGTATTGCACGTACCCCGACTCGTGAGCAAGAAATGCTCGGGTTAGAGCGTGACTATGCCAATATGCGGGAGAGTTATCAAAATCTTCATGAAAAACGCCTTAATGCACATATTTCAGAAAACCTGGATAAACGCCAAAAAGGGGAACGATTCAGGATTTTGGATCCCGCTAATTTACCATCGAAGCCTGAGGGATTGCCTCGTGAATTGCTTGCTTTAGGAGGATTGGGTGGTGGTGTTGGAGTAGGATTTGGCTTGGCCTTTCTTCTAGATCTTGTATCTCCAACTTTTCGGCGGTCTGAAGATGCTGAGTTGTCGTTGGGATTTCCTATGCTGGCCACGATTCCCAGTTTCCAAATGGCTTATGGGAAATCGATGAAGATGTTGCCGGGAATCGCAGAGTCTCCAGGAGGAGATAATAGGAGGCAGAATGGAAATGGATTTACAAACTATTTCGATACAGAAATGCTGGGAAAAGGGAAGTCAGGTTTCTATCGACCGTCTTCTCATTCTCCCGCATTTCCTCCACAACTCAATTTGGTCTCTAAGTGGCGCCCGCAGTCGGTGGTTGCCGAACAATTTCGTGTAGCTGCGACGCGGTTGGATTTGCTAGGGGATCGCCCCATGGGGAATGTGGTTCTTATTTCAAGTGCCATGAAAGGGGAAGGTAAAACCTCTACTGCGGCGAATATAGCCTATACGTTAGCTCGAGACCTTGATGAGCCCACCCTGGTGATTGATTGTGATTACAAATGTCCCAATTTGCATAATGTCTTTGTATTGCCCCATTTTCCGGGTGTTGCGGATTATCTGGCTGGAGAAGCTCCGCTTGAATCGTGTTTTCAGCAAATCCAAGATTTTCCGCTGTGGTGTATGTCTGTTGGAGATGTGGATTCCAACCCTGTGTCGTTGTCAAAATTACAGCACTTGTCGTCGCTGATTGAGTCGGTGCGTTCACGGTATCGTTTTATTATTCTGGATGGTCCACCGATTCTCCCTCTTGCTGATATCAATGTGTTAAGTGGACTTGCGGATATTATCTTAATGGTGGTCCGCTCAGGGACTACTCCTAAGGACGTGGTCCAAAAAGC
>JAOUNC010000328.1 GCA_029881175.1 Nitrospirota bacterium
GCCGCCACACAGAAGGAGTATGTTCGGAAAGCCGCCAAGCTTTCCGCAAAGACCCCATGGATCTCGGCCATCAAAAGGTTGAAAAATAATGGAAGTGATGACTCGACAAACAGTCGTCGATAAGCTCGCTGCCTGATGACAACATGAGTTAGCACTTCCCACTCTCGTCACGTGGGCAGAAACAGCGCTCATGGAGGGTGAATGTGAACCAAAATATTTCGGAGAAATACGAGATGTCGTGGCGAGGCTGGGAGTCGCTGATGTTCGAGCCTTTGGCCTGACGTGGGAAGACTGCGAACAATTGCTAAAGCGCCTAGGTTATTCAGCACAGGACCACATCGAAGCCACTTAAAAAAGAAATAAGCAACCCTTCACCCCACACCATCCAAGCCGTCCAATAACCAGTTCCCTGTTCGTCATCCCTTACCCCCTCCGTCATCCCCGCCGGTTGTTGAGCCGGCCCTGCAGTCCTTCATGCACAATAATTCTGCACATTCTTTAATGGGTTGGGTAGCATGGTCGAGGGTTCCTTGATGAACCAGATTCGCACCTGATCACGACAAAACAAACCACTGGGACAGGGCAAAAATATAAATCGGAAGTTTCGACAAATAGAATGATTACTTGTCCTAATTTCTTTTTCTCCGCAGATGGCGGGAAACCGGCATTAGTCAACAACCGACTTGCCCCCAAGCCCAAGCCTGGCAGGGATGTCTAAGCCGCGCTCAAGCTGTGGGCTCCCAATGATCCGTGCCTGAGCTTAGAGATGGTCACGTCCAGGTCCCAATAATGGGCACAGAAAAAACATATCTTCCTCACCCTCAATCTGATTCTGTATGCCGTCCTCGTTGACATCGATCCACCAGCGTCCACCCAAATGCCCAACTTCGCCAGGCCCAAACTCCGTGGTCAACCCCGTTTCAGTGGGCACGAGTTGTTGGAACCGGCCTTTCTGAGGCAGTGGATCGACCACCACAATGGAGTCGTAATAGAGGCCTTGGGAGGTCACGAACACGGTAGGGCCTGTGCCTCGTCCGGTGGTTCGTTCTGGCTTCTCGGCGTACGCGTGGGTGCTCAGAGCGAGAGCAAAAAGCCCAAAGGTCATGACACTGAACCAGGAAGATGTTTTCATACCAAAATACTCCTACGGCGAAAGGTGATTAAGGTGAATCGTCATTACTCAGGGTAATGTCTTCGTTGAATGCAGAATATTACAACGTTTGAAAAATTGTAGATCACACCCAACAAAGCGACGGCAGCTGGCACAGGATTCCCTCGCACCTGTCGACAGCATAAAGGGAGCAAATCTTTTGCTGAGTAATGATCGCTCCGCGACAGACAAAAATGGCCAGATGGATTTCAGATTGTACAAATCTCGCCTTGCGTGTAGCCCAACCCCGGCACCTATCTTCCCTTCTCCATCATTCCTGTATCCCCCCTCTCCGTCATCCTCGCAGGTCTTTGAGCCTGCCCCTGTAGTCGTTGGCAGGGGAGGGGATCCAACTGAACTCCGTCATCCCCGACAGTAGTAATCGGGGATCCATCTTCATTTCTGATCGAAGCGACGAAAGCCAGCAGCCAGCAGAACAAATAAAGAAGCCTCACCTACGATGGGAATGAGTATGGGTCCTATTGCTCCACACCAAGGGTTCGCTCTTCGAGACGCACCAGGCAAAATCTCCCTTGCCGAGCCGAAATCTGGCTTTTCAAACCGCCAATTGTAACCACATTAATTTACGGAGAATGAAATGAAAAAGTGAAGAAAAACTGCGTTCCCTAGGCATGGGAAATTGGCACGGAAGCGGATAGGCCATCCAAGATGGCAAGACTTCACTTTTGTTGTATTACAAGACCTGACCCCCACCCAACTAAAAGCGACACATCGCTCCTGTCTCCAGAACCCTTCTTCCCACACACGGGACTACCTCCGGCTTATTATTTTGGAAAAATGACGGAAGCTGCCACGGGTTCTTGCAAGGCCCACGCGTTAATGGCATGCTAACAAAAGATAGAGGATCGCCACCATATGGATAGTGGGTTGAGAAGGCACGCCAGTCAGACTCACGAAAAACGTGCGGACGCAATGTTGGAAGCGGTGGTCGAAGAATGACAAAATGGTAAAAAAGGAGACGCACGATGAGAACCGCGACAGACCTCATGGCCCAGGAAACGCTCAAAGCGATTGCCGACCGTTTGCGGAAGCAATATGGCGCAGAGCGAGTGCTTGTCTATGGATCGGTCGCACGTGGCGAGCAGACGGAGCACAGCGACATTGATCTGTTAGTCATCGCGCCAACGAAAGAACGATTTTATCAACGAATGGGTTCGGTACTGGCCAGCGTGAGAGACCTCGGGCACGGAATGCCGCTTGCCCCGATCGTGTTAACTCCCGAGGAATTGGCAACTCGTCTGGACCGTGGGGATCAATTCGTGGAGGAGATGCTAAAAGGCGGGGTGGATTTGTGAAGGATCGGCAGGACTCCTCTTAGGCAGACGATTGGTTGATGGTAGCTCGTCGGGATTGGCATCGAATTCACGTCATGCTGGTTGATGGAGATGCCGATGGTGCCGGGTTCTTTCTCCAATAAGCGTTGGAGAAGTACCTCAAGGGCTTCTTACTTCAGAGAGGCTGGAAATTAAAAAAAGTACACACCCTGCAAAGCTTGCTCGATGAAGCATCGGCGTTTGCGCCGGATCTGGCATCCTTACGACCAGTATGTGAACGAGTGTCAGGATTCTACATTGGAGAACGTTATCCCAGCATCGGGGCTGAGGGACTGCAACTCGAGGATATCAACAGCGAATTGCCGGAAGCCCGGTTACTGATCGCCAAGTTATGCCCTGATGAACAACTAGAATGAACATGTTTACCATTTCGCCCTACGCCAATTTTTGGCGTGAATAACCATCCCACGGTCGCCTGGGTCAAAAACCGTATCTGGCATCCCACCCAATTTTACCATCCTCCGTTCACCCCACTTCTCAAAACTTCTCCCCACGCGTCATCCCCAACAGTCGTTGAGCATGCCCCTGCAGTCGTTGGCAGGTGGGCATCCATCTCCCTTTGCTTCCATGCGAATTACCCTGGCCTGGTGGCAAGGCCGAGCAGTGCAGCTGACTCCGGAGAGAAGGCGCGCACTGTCTGAGCCATTCGACAAATCTCAGGACCAGCTCCGCGAGTTTGCATGCCGCCGGATTCAGCGAACCGCGCAGGACTACCCGAAGGGGCCATGCCACGGTCAACATGGTTTTGGGTCCTTTTGCCGAAACAAAAGGACCTCGTCGTTCGGGGGAGAAACCCCGTCTGATCCTGAGGCATACGTTTTTAGCTGGTGTTATAGCTATTTGATTGGCTTTCACCCTCACCCCAAGACTTGCCCCTTCATCCTTCCATCCATTACAACAAGGGACTGTTGAAAAAAAAATCGAATCCAATTCTTACCAACTCGTGGTGAAGAGAACCATGCAGTCACGGGAACACCCACATGAACAATAATCATTGCCTGCGTCGAATTCGCTACATCCTGGATTTATCTGATTCCAAAATGATTGATATCTTTGCTCAGGCCAACCAGACCGTGACACGAGCAGAGGTGAGTGCGTGGTTAAAGAAAGATGATGATGCAGATTTTGTGGAATGTCCTGACACCATGTTCGCCACGTTTCTTAATGGTTTGATTAACGATAAACGTGGCAAGAAAGACGGCGCGACGGCTGAACCAGAGGAACGGCTCAACAATAATATTATTTTCGTCAAACTGAAAATCGCCTTCAATTTACAAGCCGATGAAATATTGTCGATTTTGGCTTTGGCTGATATGCGCATTAGCAAACATGAGCTGAGTGCATTTTTTCGCCGACCTGACCACAAACATTATCGCAAATGCCAAGACCAAATTTTGCGGAATTTCTTGAAAGGCCTTCAAC
>JAOUNC010000019.1 GCA_029881175.1 Nitrospirota bacterium
AAATTCTCAATACTCGCGCTGAAATTCGGGATATCTATGAAACAGGGCAGGGCTCCATCCGGCTACGAGGGGAATATACGGTCAATCCAGGCGAACAGGGCAAATCCCAAATTCTCATCACCTCCATTCCCTTCGCTGTGGATAAGGCCACCATTGTGGAACGCATTGGCGAACTCATTCTCTCCAAAAAAATTCCTCAATTAGTCGATGTGCGCGACGAATCCACCACGGACGTGCGTATTGCCCTGGAATGCCAAAAGGACGCTGATCCCCATTTGGCCATGGCGTATCTCTTCAAACACACCCCCCTCCAAAATAATTTTTCTGTCAACATGACCTGCCTGATCCCGGTGCCAGGCTCTTCCGTCTCGCGTCCCGATTGTCTCAATCTCAAGCAGATGTTGGAACAGTTCATCGACTTCCGTTTTACTACCGTCACCCGTCGATTTACCTACGATCTACAGGTACTGGAAAAGCGCATTCATATTCTGAACGGGTTCAAGAAAATTTTCGATGCCCTCGATGAGGTCTTACGGATCATCCGCGCCAGTGACGGCAAAGCTGATTCTGCTGCCAAGTTGCAAGAGCGATTCGGCCTGGAGCCGGTTCAAACAGAAGCGATCCTCGAAACACCCATTTACAAATTATCCAGGCCAGAAATTCAAAAAATGCTGGATGAACTCACGGACAAATTACGTCAAGCCAAAGATCTCAAAGCGCTCTTGGCTTCCAAGAAGAGATTATGGGATGTGGTCAAGCAGGAATTAGAAGAAGTCGCAAAGACGTTCGGCGACAAACGTCGAACCAAAATTGGCCGCAAACAAACCGAGGAAGTTGAATTTGATCCAGATGCCTTCCGCGTCAAAGAAGATGCAGTCATCACCATCTCGACCGACGGCTGGATTCGCCGAGTGGGAATCATCAAAGATCTCTCGAAAGCTCGCGTCAGAGAAGGCGACAGCTTGATGACCATTCTGGGGGGAAGCACGCTCGATCCCATCGTCTTCTTTTCCAACTACGGGAGCGCCTATACGATACGAATCGGCGATATTCCTCCGGCACGGAGTGGATTTGGCGACCCCGTCCAAAAGCTCTTTAAGTTCAAAGATGGCGAACGCATCATTGGCGGATGGAGCTTTGATCCCCGCATGCGCCATAGCACCGGAAAACCTCCGTCGGCTTCCAGCTCAAAGAATGCTCAGCTGGCCCTTTTCAACCAAAAGGGGAAACCCCTGACTCCTTCAGCACTGGAGGCCATCGCCGTCACCACAAGCGGCATGGGGCTTCGCTTTGATCTAGGTTCGTTTCAAGAACCTTCTACGAGGCTCGGCCGCAAATTTTGTAAGCTCAAAGAGGCAGAAGAGGTTGTGGCTCTTGAGGTCATCACCGGCCCACTGAAGCAGACAGTCGTGGCAGTGGCGTCGGCCAAAGGTCGTGCGCTCCTGTGCCAAGCGGAAGAGGTCGCCCAATTAGCCGGGCCAGGACGTGGAGTGATTGTGTTAAAAGTCGAGCCCAAGGATACGGTCGTCGGATTTACCCTCTTATGCTCGAAAGATGATCGCCTGACTCTCCTCAAAGAAGATGGTGGAACCCTTCACGTCTCCCTTCGTAAGTATCAAGTGGTCGGACGTGGTGGAAAAGGGCATGCCCTCTTTAAACGTGGTCGTCTTGCCGGCATGGAACCCGTTGAGCTCCGTATTCCAATCTTTCAAACTGAAGCATCATCCTAAAGGAATCTTTATGCCACGCATTCACACATCGTTGCCCGTGACGCTTCCCCTACATTCAGAAGGGTTGCAGTATGGCTAAAACATATGGCGCCAGTGACATTGTCGTGTTGGAAGGCATTGAGCCGGTTCGGCGGCGTCCGGCTATGTATATCGGCGGGACCGATAAAGCCGGGCTCCATCATCTGGTGTGGGAGATCTTAGACAATGCCATTGATGAAGCCATGAATGGCTATGCCTCTCAGATTATTGTGGAATTGGATAAATCACGAGAGGGCCTTCGCGTGACCGACAATGGCCGGGGCATTCCCGTGGATAAACATCCCACACACAAGAAGTCGGCGTTAGAAATTATCATGACCACCTTGCATGCCGGCGGGAAATTTGAAACCGGTAGCTATATTCACTCGGGAGGCCTGCATGGCGTGGGCGCCTCAGTCGTGAATGCGCTCTCTCGTCACCTCGAGGTGCAAGTAAAGCGTGACGGCAAGGAATGGGAACAGACCTATCAAGCGGGGATCCCACAAGGCCCGGTGAAAGCCAAGGGCAGCGCCAAAGGCACCGGAACTTCGGTGTACTTTCATCCTGATCCAAAGATTTTCGGGAAAACGATTCAATTCGACCCAGACTTACTACAAGAGAGTTTGGATGCCAAGGCCTATCTCCATAAAGGTCTCAAGCTCACGTTCAAAGATGGGACCACGGGTCAGACACACCATTTTCATCACGAACAAGGCATTCAGGAGTACTTACAAAAACTGGTGGGAGACCGAGGGAAAAAACCCACCATCGATTTCGTTTTTTACCTGGAACGCCCATTGGCCAACGGAACCTCAGACGCAAACACTGCGGCAAAAAACCTTGGGTTGGAAGTCGCCCTGCAATGGACGGATGAACCAGCGGAATTTGTCAAAAGCTATGTCAACGGGGTGTCCACCCCCAATGGCGGCACCCATGAAATGGGCTTACGTGGCGGCCTGGTGAAAGCCGTGCGTAACTATATTGAAACCCACAATCTCGCGCCCAAAGGCCTCGCGCTCCAAGCTGAAGATATTCGTGAGGGGATGGCGGCCGTCCTGAGCGTGCTGGTCCTCCACCCGCAATTCCAAGGACAAACCAAAGAACGGTTAAATAACCCGGAAGTCCAGGCACAGGTCGACACCATCGTGCGACCGGCTCTGGAAAACTACCTGAATGAGAATAAGACGATTGCCGAAACGCTTGTCGGGCGGATGATCTTAGCCGCACGTGCACGGGAAGCTTCGCGAGAAGCCTCGAAAGCGGTGATACGCAAGTCTGCTATCAGCCATCGCCTGAATCTTCCCGGAAAACTGGCTGACTGCCAAAGCACGGATCCTTCCATCAGCGAACTGTTCATCGTCGAAGGGGACTCGGCAGGTGGTACCGCCAAACAGGGGCGCGACTTGAAAACCCAGGCGATCTTGCCTATCCGGGGCAAAGTGTTGAACACCGAAGAACTCACGCTTGCCAGGGTGGTCGAAAACAATGAATTGTCCGATTTGATCAAAGTGCTCGGCTGTGGCATCGGAAAAGATTTCGAGATCAAAAAACTTCGGTATTATAAAATTATTTTGTTGATGGATGCAGATATTGATGGCTATCACATCAGCACGCTCCTGCTGACATTTTTCTTTCGCCATATGCCTGAACTCATTCGCCAGGGTCATGTCTATATCGCGCAACCACCGCTGTATCGCATTGAAATTGGCAAAGAAATTCAGTGGGCCGGCACCGATGAAGAAAAAGATCGCATCATCTCCGAAGCCCGCGCCAATGCGAAGCCCATCATCAGCCGTTTTAAAGGGTTGGGGGAAATGTTCCCGCAACAGCTCAAAGAGACCACGCTCAGCCGCGCCACCCGTCGCCTACTCAAAGTCGAACTCCTGGACGAACTCAACACCGACCGCACCTTCCATGATTTAATGGGCAAACGCACCGAAGCCCGCTACGAATTCCTCATGGCCAACGCAGGCACGGTGGATAATCTGGACGTGTAACGATGGAAAGAGTGAGGCGGCCTTACCCATAGACGCCCCCCTGGAACAACCCAGACGCCCAACCGGGGCGTCTCTACAATTGGATGAAAATTTCCCCTTTCTTCGTAGAGACGGGTCGGTGACCCGTCTAGGTCCAGCCAAACCCATCCCAGTTCCTACCTCTCCCCAAGACGGCCCTCTTCTACATATTTTCTGACTTCCTATCCCTATTTCAGGGCTTGCCCATGAAGAGAGGGCAAGGACTGAGGTAAGTGTGAATATGTTCAATTCTTTGCCATTGTGATTGAACGGTTACCAGCCTTCCCCCCCTCACCAAATCTTTCACCCAGTGAAGAGGAAAAGAGGGATCCAAAGCTGTAAGATGCTTTACAGAATAAACCGAGCACATGGCTTGGCCTACCCTCTTTTTCCCGGATAGACGTCCCGACGGGACGTCTCTACAAGAGGATCTGATTTTGTCGCGGCGGGTCGGTGACCCGTCAGCTCCTATGTTACCGCGCCTCCTGGACGACCCAGCATTGCCGGATGCTACACTGGTCCCTATGACATTGAATACACGTTCTTCTGTACCGCTTTCTCCTCTCGAAGAAGTCAAAGCCTATCATGAGCAAACGAAGCATGAATTCAATCGGTTTGCCAAATCGTTAGGCTATTTGGATTGGGCCAATCAACCTGATCCCTTTCGGCGATTTCACGGATCACCCCTGATTTCTTTGCCGATTCTCAAGCTTGAGGAAGAACCGCTCTCACCATCTTACGAGGCGCTATTTCAGGGGTCTTCGATTCCTTCCCAACCAATCACCCTCAATACCGTCTCTCGATTTTTTGAATATGCCTTATCATTAACCGCTTGGAAGGAATACAACGGCACCCGCTGGGCGCTACGCAGCAATCCTTCTAGCGGAAATCTTCATCCCACCGAAGGCTATCTGTTTATTGGCCCTCACTCAGGCCTTTCACTCGAACCTGGACTCTATCACTATGCCCCGAAAGAACATGGGTTGGAGCATCGCTGGCAGGTTTCTTCTGAAAACGCTGAAATGATCCTTCGACACCTCCCCCACGAAGGCTTTTTAGTTGGTCTTACCTCCATCCATTGGCGAGAAGCCTGGAAATATGGCGAGCGAGCCTTTCGCTATTGCCAACATGATGTCGGCCATGCGATTGGGACCATGCGCATCGCTGCAGCCACTTTGGGCTGGAATATGGTCGTCCTCTCTCACACCTCAGACGAGACGATTGAGCCATTTCTCGGATTGCATCGGAAGCAAGACTTTCACCCATCTGAACGCGAATATCCTGAGTTGCTGGCTGCGGTCTGGCCAAACAATATCCAACCAGCTCCCAACATAAACCTGGCATTTGAGAAGCCATCGGATCAGGTGTTGTTATCGGGAGAATGGCAAGGAACGGCCAACCGTCTCAGTAATGATGAGCCCGTTCATTGGGATATTATTGATGCAGTGGCAGATGCTTCACGGAAATCGACACAAGAATCCGAGATTATTTCTTACTCTTCGATTCCCGAAAACCCGAACCCGCAGGTTGTAAAAACGAGCGAACCTCTTGCCGGCCGAATCATCCACCAACGGCGAAGCGCCGTGTCTTTTGATGGTCACACCAGCCTTTCCGTTGAACGGTTTTACACCATGCTGCTGCGGACCATGCCGAATAGCGAGCTGCCGGTTCCCGAGCGCCCGATGCCTTGGGATGCGCTTCCCTGGAACCCTACCGTTCACCTCGCCCTGTTTGTGCATCGAATCGACGGGCTCCCATCTGGTATGTATTGGCTCAATCGTCATCCTCAGAAACGACCGGTGAAAGATTTTCAATCAGCCATGCAGGAGCAATTTGTGTGGACAACCCCCGACAATTGCCCTTCTCAACTCCCGTTGTATCTCTTGGAAGAAGGCGATGCACAGAATCTGGCCATGCAGCTCAGTTGCGGGCAGGAAATTGCGAAGGACAGCGCCTTTGTTCTCGGAATGATTGCGGAGTTTGACGACAGTTTAGATACACATGGCCCGTGGTTTTACAAACGCTTGTTTTGGGAAACCGGATTGATAGGCCAAGTGCTCTATCTGGAAGCAGAAGCCGCCGGCATACGAGCGACCGGCATCGGGTGCTTCTTTGATGATCCAGTGCATCGAATGCTCGGATTTTATCCTCAAACCAAGTGGCAATCGCTCTATCACTTTACCGTCGGTGGCCCCACAGATGACGGCCGCCTCTCCACATTGCCCCCCTACGGCCCTCACGTGGCGTAATGCTATATGCCCCCAAAGCATTCCATTCCTTTACCACGTGAGTTTTTTGACCGACCGACGTTGACGGTGGCGAAAGATCTGCTAGGGAAGGTGCTGAATACACAGACGACAAGCGGGATCCTTCAATCAAGAATTGTGGATGTGGAAGCCTATGTGGGGCCAAAGGATAAGGCCTGCCATGCCTCCAAAGGCAGAACGAAACGCACAGAAATCATGTTCGGCCCAGCCGGATTCACCTATGTCTATCTCATTTATGGAATGTACCATTGCCTGAATATCGTGACTGAACGACAGGACTATCCTGCCGCCATTTTAATTCGAGGGTTGGAAGTCTTGGGAGAACATCATCCTGGAGCTTTACCCACACGCATCGACGGCCCTGGTCGTGTCTGTCGTTTTCTAGAAGTCAATCGCACCCACAACGGCTTGGATGCCACAGTCGGCACCACACTATGGATTGAAGACCATGGCCTGGCCGTTTCACGAAAACACATTCAGGCGCTCCCACGCATCGGCGTGGACTATGCTGGAGAATGGGCCAAGAAACTCTGGCGTTTCTGTCTACCCACATCAGCTTCCCCCAAAACCCGTCGAATCAGGGCCACGTGAGGGAATTCGAAACCTTTTCACAGATATCTTGAACAACAGAGACCGTCTACGTTACCCTAAGTCGTCAAACACGTGTGGGCTACGTTCCGTCAGCCACATATTTCAACACGCTTCTCATTTCCACAAACAATAGAAGGAGGAAGACAATGGGCAATCCGCTCGATACGATTTCTGGCACTATCACTGCTGGCTTTGTGTTGACCGTGGTCCTCTATGGCCTGGTCAAAATGCTGGTGTGACATCTCACGGCTTCTGAATATTTTTTAACCACCTAACTAAGACGAGGATATCTTATGGAAAGTTTATTAGCGTGGGGACATTTCCTCGCGGGCATTACCTGGATTGGGATTCTGTATTACTTTAATTTCATCCAAGTGCCGTTTCTCAAAGTCGTCACACCGGAAACGAAGGCGGAAGCCTTCAAGCACTTGGTCCCTAACGCCTTATGGTGGTTTCGATGGGGAGCCTTGGCCACCTGGGTCTTTGGCGCTGCATTGCTCATGAATCAACATCGGATGGGCAGTGCCTTTTTACTGCAAGGCCCTGATGCCGTCATCGGCATGGGTGCCTGGTTGGGCACCATTATGCTCCTCAATGTCTGGGGTATTATTTGGCCTAATCAGAAGAAAGTCTTAGGGCTCAAAGAAGCCACACCAGAAGAAAAAGCCAAGGCTGGGCGGATGGCCCTCTTGGCTTCACGCACGAACACCATGCTCTCCATCCCCATGTTGTTCTTTATGGCCAACTCCGGTCATGCTTCAGGCCTCTTTTAACTTAGAAATGGCAGTTGGGCGCGAAAAAGCAGTGCAAACTATTTATGTGCATAGGAAATTTCCACAACTCGTGGTCACCTTGTGGGTGAAGAGGGATTATTGAAATTTCCTAGGTGCATGAAGAGGTTGTGCAGACTT
Source organism: Nitrospirota bacterium (assembly GCA_029881175.1). Classification (GTDB taxonomy): domain Bacteria; phylum Nitrospirota; class Nitrospiria; order Nitrospirales; family UBA8639; genus Nitrospira_E. The sequence goes on from JAOUNC010000019.1 coordinate 7,533, forward strand.
TTGTGATCCAACTGTTGTTTCTAGGTTTGAGTCAGATACAGCAAGAACCTACAGTTCTGTTGCTATAAAAAAAGGCCGGCTCATATGAGCCGGCCTTTTTTGCTATGTCCGCGCACCCATGGAACCCTGGCAAGATCAGGAACCGAAAAAACGCCAGAGGTGGGGAATGGAATGTACGTGGTTGAAAAATATGGAGCCGGCGAGTGGGATTGAACCACCGACCTACGGTTTACGAAACCGTTGCTCTACCACTGAGCTACGCCGGCTCAAGACAGGAAAGGCAAACCTTGGGCATTGAATACCATCAGCAACCCTATTATGAGGCATTGCAACTGGGGTCGTTTATACCTTTCGTCGGTTGGTATCGTCAACTAAAGATGTCATATCTCGAAATCTGAGGAAATCCCCAAGAAAATCCGTCGCCATCCTTATTCACTGACCTTCCCTTCCATTGACATGGTATGAGAGATAGCCTAATTTCCTATCTGATGTTTGATGGAGAAATTATGAAGAATGTCACTCACCATATGCTTCTCAGGGTTTTTATGGGCATCAGCCTGATGATGATGTTCATCCCCTTTACCTATGCTGAATCGACTTTTTCTGTCGAGAAAGTCGTCATTTCTCAGAACGTGACGAACCGGAATCCTGTAGGTATTTTTTCTCCGCCGGCCTACTGCGAAAAAGACACAAGCGGCCAAGCCGCGATCCCCGTGGTGAAAACCTCAAAAACCTCCCAAGTCTTTCTTTGGACTAAAGTAGCCGCAACAACCAAAGGAAAATTGCGTCATAGTTGGCATCATCAAGTTGACGGCACCTGGAGAATGGTCTCTGAGGTGAATCTTTCCATCTACCCGTCACCAGGCTATCGAACGTGGAGCGTGAAATCCCTCAACCCTGCCATCCATACTGGAGAATGGATGGTAGTAATTGCTCCTTCCAACTCACCAGAGAAAATCCTGTGTATTACGAGATTCACCGTTCAATAAGAGCTTGAAACTCATTCCGAATTGAACGATTGCCACTCCTCATTCAAGCCAACCATTTTCTGACAAAGTCATGCCAATTCCACAGTCTTCTGATTATGGCGAAAACCCCGTACAACCTCGGCTCAAAGCCTTTGCCAATTTAATACGATTGCCCAACCAAACGGGCACGTTGCTTCTCCTTTTTCCTACCCTATGGTCTTTATTTCTTGCTTCAAAAGGATGGCCATCGACCCACTTGCTCATAATTTTCATCGTGGGATCTTTTTTCATGCGCAGTGCCGGGGTGATTATGAATGACCTCGCTGATCGTTCTTTCGATGGCCAGGTTGAACGAACGCGCCACAGACCTTTAGCGTCGGGACAATTACAGCCCAAGCATGCCTTCGGGTTATTGGCCATACTCCTTTGTCTGGCAGTAGGGCTTTTAGTATTTTTGGATCCCCTCACCTGGGCACTCAGCCCGGTGGCCTTATTGCTTGCTGGAACCTATCCATTCTGCAAACGCATCCTTCACGTTCCACAATTGATTCTAGGGGTCGCATTTGGATGGGGAGGGATCATGGCCTGGGCTGCCGTTCGCCACGAATTAGAAATCAGCACCTGGTTGCTCTTTGGAGCTACGGTCTGTTGGGCCATCGTCTATGATACGATTTACGCTATTCAAGATAGAGAGGATGACCTCAAAATAGGGGTGAAATCCTCCGCCATCTTGTTTGGTACCTACACGTGGCTGGGAGTAGGAGCTGCGGCATCGATAATGCTGTTATTTTTATCCCTGGCTGGGGAAGCCAGTGCCTTGGGCATTGAATACGATGTGGCCTTGATCCTCGTGGCCTTTTTCATGGGGTATCAGGTGCTCAGACTGCGATCTAAGATCACCCCCCAGCAAGCCTTCGCACTTTTTAAACAACATTGCTGGATTGGGATAATTATTTTGGCAGGGATATTCCTCAGTACCCTTTAGCCCGTGCGAGCCAAAGGGTCAGAGGATAGAATCTCAGAGAAGGAAATGACTTGAAAGGCCTGCCGGTTACTCCGGTTCTGCAACCGGCTTTTCTGGGATTGGAGCCCGCAAAGTATCTAAGTAATAGGTGAGCGCACGGGCATCGGCATCAGAAGCACCTAAGTTCGGCATGCGTGTATGCTTTTTCATCGCTTGCGGATTACGAACCCATTGATAAATCCAAGTGGAATTGAGGCGAAAACCAGCACGATCCAATGCCGGACCCACCAACCCACCAGTATCGTTCAAGCTATGACACCCGTTACAGCCATATTTTGCAGTATAGAGATGCTCCCCTAACTTAGTTTGCTCAGTCCTCTCATTTTCAGAAATTGTGAGATCAGGCCGTGCAATTCGAGTTTTCTTTGGGCGTTTAGCAAAATTTTCTAACGCAGTTTTAGCCTTTTCATATTTCTCATTAACCTCGAGAAAAACCGCTTCCTCGGGAAGTTCTATGTCTTCCGGTTCATAATCATCAAGTTGCTCATCAGTCAAGGTTTCTTCATAGGCTGCCTGCGCGGCTTCCGCCTTTTCTGTGGCAGCTTCATAAGTAGCTTTAGCCGCTTCCATTTCTTGTTGCGCCAATTGGAAGGCTTCCTCTAATTCCTTTTTTCGCCCTGGCAAATCATACGTCAAAGACATTCCATGCAACGTACGAACGTGCCCGACAATATCCCAAATTTCCTCCTCGGAAAGGGTATACTTGAACGTTGGCATCGTAGAGACGGCAAAATAATTATCGTCATCTAGCACCTTTGGATCGGAAGTATCCCGCATATCTCGATAGACGGTATCGAAAATTTCTTTATCACTAAATGTTGACATCTCAGCATTGGAGGCCAGATTTTTTGGCCGTGGGTCTGGCATACGATCCCAGTTGAAACCCTCGCCCTGCTGTCCGGATTCCCCATGGCAATGGCTACAATAATGGTTATACAGTTTCTTCCCTTTGCCTGATCGTTCATCACCTGCGCAGCCATACAAGAGAAGGCTGGAAGCCAACGCGACTGCCATACAATTCAATAATGTTTTTATGAGACTTACTCTGGCCATCCGTTTCATGCTGATTGGCCCTTTCTCAATTTCCGTATCACGACAAATTCAAAACCCGCTGCGAGAGCCAAGCCAAGTATTACCCAGCCAAATATGGAATTATCGGCGCTCGGTTCTGCACGAATCGACCACCAGGACGACACGGCTTTCTGGCTACCCTTTTCTTTAACCAGACCATCAACGACCGCCCCATCCCAAAAGGCAAATGCCACACTTCGCCACTCACCCGGTTCTATTTGGACATCTTGTTCATCTTCTGTTTTGAGCGCTCGCGTAAACACCACCTTCCAGGAACCATTGGCCCAGGCGCCAGTGGCTTTCACATCTTGTTTTTCTTGGGTGGTCAAAGTCTTAAAACCCTTTGCACTCATATCCAAGGTCTTATCGTGTTCTTTTTTCCAAAACCAAATATTGACAGGGCCTCCTTCAACTTGAAGCATTTCCTGCCCATGGGCAAAGTGGGCTTTTTTATCTCCCACCATAAACTCCACAGCTGCCGCGTCCTTGGGGTCTTCGGTTGGATCCGCATACTCAAGCAAAATTGCCAAATCTTGCCCGTTATGCAGCCCTTTGACTTTCACCGATTTGACTGTCACTTCTTGAATGCGTTCAGGCCAGTGGACCTGTGGTGCTAAGTTAAATTCGGATCCTGGAATGGTTTCCCATTGAGCCGCGTTCGGATCATCGACAGGAAGAGCGCCCTCTACCTGATACATTCTGACGGACACACTTGTACCCACTTCGTCCGCAGGCGGCGGATCACTCGCAAACCCTATAGAAAAACCGAGTATTCCGAATACTCCCACAAAGATGATTGTCGAGAGGAACCTCAGTCTGTTCAGCATGTCATAATTCTCCACAAAACGAACCTGCAAGGAATGAATGCCGGTCCTTTATTCTTCTTCTTCCCATGTCCGAGGGGATTGATGAGCTCCATCATATTCCCCCATGATGATCTTCCAAATAAATTCATCTGGTAATTCGACTTCCCAACGAGGCATAGCTGACTTCCATGGCATTCCCTCTACCGGCAAACCCACTCCACCCTTTTTGATTCGCCAAAATAAATAGGATTCTTGTAACTGGGCGATTGTGCCAGGATCGCTGAAGTTGGCCGGCGGAGGATTAAAACCTGGCGCAGCCGTTCCCTTGCCATCATAATTAGCTCCATGACATGGGGAACAATATGCAGCGTACAAACCTTTTCCCATATTAATATTGGCCTCGTTATTCTGATACGGATTGGCCAATCCCACAAACTCGCCTGGAGGAGCTGGATGAATCGTCCTGTTTTCCGACGGAGGAAGATCGCTCGGAGCCAATCGAGTATAGGTTTGCCACCCCACCAATAATGGAAATAAGACTAAGACAGCTAATCTCGCCATTTGGCCAATGCCAGACTGGCCTTTTCCCGATAAAAATCTAAAAATCGGACCCATCAGGTTTTCTAGGGATGAAGCACTCATCGTTCCAAAAATCATGATTCCGCTTAATGTCAGAGCCAAATACAGATAGATCAAACTAGCTGGAAGTGGCGCTGTGAGCAACGGAAGGATGAACTTTAAAAAGACAAACATCCCGGCAAGTAGAATTGCCCCGTTCGCTATAGGTCCTCTCATAATGTTCCTCCTGTGTTCCGCTTTCTCATCTTCTTACGGAGCCACGGTATTTTCTGCTGTAGCCGCATTCACAGACCTTGGTTCAAGAATGGAAGCCACTTTTACTGCTTCATGCTCTGTCACTTGTTCTTCCATGATATCCTCAACTTTTATACTGATTGGCTCTCCACTCATCTTCTGAAGAAAGGCAATCACTGAATAAATTTCAGGTTTGGTAAGCCCAATTGGATCCTTATCAATATGAGGCATGCGCGCAGGATATTCTTCAGGCTTGGTTCCGTGACGAAAATCTAAATAAATATAGGCTTGAGGTTGCGTGAGACTTTCATAAATAAACTCAGGAGCCAATTTCGCGCCAATGCCATTCAAATCCGGACATCTAGACGATTCACTCGGCCCAATCGAATGACAGAGGGCACATTGCCCTTTGCTGAAAAATATCTTTTGCCCAATCGAGGCTAAATCATCCGGGCTCTTCACACTTGCTATATCAAACGTTTCAATAGCTGGTGGGAGGGAGGCCATTTGCGGCACACCCAAGGCAATCAAACTAAACATTCCCAAAACCATCGCCACAAAGCCTAACACCCTGACAAACATTCCTTTGATAAACAAAAGAATGAGGATCCCAGTTCCTACGACACACAGACCAATTATTTGGAGTAACGCTACTTCACTCATGATGCCTCACTTATGGTTTTCGAGGATCCCAGATTCAATCGTTTCGCTGGAACTTGGTGATCCCCCAGCCATAGCCGGAGCAGCACCAGAAGGAACGCCAGGCAATTTGCCCTTGGCTTGCTGCGCCTTGGCCTTATCTCCCAACGTCGCCACCCAGAAAATGAACGCGACCAACAAACAATACACAAAGGTATTCAGGGACATAAACGCGGCGGCATAGCCTAATGCCGGGGAAAAGGCATATTCCGAGGTGTCTCGCATCACTCCATAAATATGCCAATGAACTCGTGAAGAGGATCGTGCATAACCCATAAGTGACATCAGCAGAATCACCATCACCGCATTAAGGACCAAGCTATACCCCGCACGTATGGGCATTTTTCCCCATACCATTTCTGTTGTCGTCTTTGCGCTTTTCAACAATAGCGCGGTCAAAGGCGTAAAGGTCACCATAATAAAGCCTACAATGAGGACCTGGGCTACAGAGAAATAATTAATACGAATAATGGCCGGGACAAAATAACCCCATACGCCTAGAACAATGACCGCAATGCCAGCAATGGCCAACAATGCATTCATGATCACTTTCGCCGCCTTGGCCCACCCGGCGGTTTCCTGCTTCCCCGCACGCCAATACATAATAAAACTCATAAACGTCACGAGAATCATAATATTAGCCACCGTCATTTTGGCCGACATCACGCCGAATACTCCAAGCAAAGGGTGGTGTGTCCCACCCATTTTTTGGGCTTCTGCCAGACTCGCCACCAAAGTATGGGGAGTCATCCACACGCCAAGACACAGCAGCAAAATAATAAGCATGGCCATCACTGGCTTTTTATACTGGTTTTCTGACCCGGGTATTCGATGCGTGATACCCATCCAGAAATAGTAATTCGCTCCTAGAAAAAGAACTCCGATGAGCATGGCTTGAAGAATAAATAACCACGCAAGGAATCCACCCATCAGGGTAATCCCCATCTGCTGGTTGTACTGGTAGACTTCCCGCATGAGCCAATAGCCGGCGAATGGGAGGGGCAACATACCAAATACCCCAATAAAGTTTCCGACATACCCCATCCAATCATAATGCTCACGCTCTTCCTGTGATACCGCCAGAAGATAACGTATTCCTGCATAAGCTCCCACGATAAACCCACCAAGCACCACATTCGCGATAAGACGATGAATATTGACCGGCATCCAGGTTGGGTTTTGCATGGCCATCCAAGCTCTCGCCCATGCATCACCATCCCCCACCACCACAGGACTCGCCTGAAAAGTTGCCCATGAATTTGGAACGGCCATAATTCCGAGAGCAAAGAGATTCAGAAGAAATCCTAAAAATAGATGAAATGCCTTTTTATTCCCCTGCATGTAGTCCCACCCATACCAATACATATAGAGGGTGGCCGTTTCTAATAAAAAAAGCAGGCAATAAAGAAGGAAGGAAGGGAAAAACATATCGGTCAGGTATGCCATTAGCTTAGGATAGAGGCCAATGAGCAAGAACAAGAGAATTCCACCGAATAGCGCGGTCGTTGCATAGGCCGAAGTCAGAAGCTTTGTAAACTCTTTGGCCAACTTGTCATACCGCGCTTCTTTAGTCTTCCAGCCGACCAGCTCGCAAATCCAGGCAAATATCGGGACGCCCAACACGAATCCAGCTAACAGAAGGTGTTGCTGCGCCACAAT